>OMRK01000282.1 GCA_900313515.1 uncultured bacterium
AGCTTTTTTTGCCTAATATAAAAGGTGCGAGGAGAGTGAACCAGTGAGCGGGCCAGATGTAATTCAATTGAATATTCCGGATAGTTTGCGCCAGGATGAAGATCCTGTGCACGCGGCCCTGCTTAACTATCTGCACCGGTTAGAAGACAGTTTGCAACAAGGACCGAGCGGACAGTTCAACTATGTACCGGTAGTTTGGGCCTTCCGAGATGTGCTGGATTTTATCTCGGTCTTCATGGCTTCGGTAGCTCTGGTTCCTCTTTCTCCTTCAGAGGCCCCTCTGCCCGGCTGGAGGCGTAGCCTGTGGCGTTCCGATTTTTCCGATGTGTCCGGCGGTCTCTTGAGCTGGGCCGTATCCTATCTCCCCAAACGCAGCCATCAAAATCGCCTAGTTGAATCCATATTAAACTTCTTGTATGTGAGCTACACCCGTACAGCCGGCGGAGAGACCCGCCCTTACACCTGCCTTTTGGGCTTGGGAGGAAGCTCAAGCTATGGACAAGTGCCTTGGAATATATGGCGTAGCCGTTTTTTTGCTACCCGCAAATTGGACGATCTCAGCCGTCTGGCGGCCAACATTGTCAACTATCTCCCTCTTTTAAATGAGCTGTTACCCGCGTTCGCCAATTTTTTGGACATTTGGCATTTTGAAATAGCCGAGCGCCGGGGCAGATCCGGCCGCCTTCTGCTGAACACCGAAGTAAGCAAAGATGAGCTTCCTCCCTTTATCGTTTTTTCCAAATGTTCTCTCTGCTCCAGCGAGCGGAGCATGTATTTTTTGGCCTCTCCCTGCCACGGTAGCCGCTTCCTCTATCGCGAGGTTGGCACTGGTCACCTAACTACGCTTGAGGTTGACAGCAATTTCCGTAGACGCTTCTTCACCAGCGCTGTCAACAAAGAGCGGACCTCCATGACCAGCCTAGCTATAGGAGAAATGGAAAACGACGCAATTCCATTGGTTACCGAAAGCGTTGAGGAACTGCGCACCAAACTCTTGGCGGTCCTGGGTAAAGAAGTTCTCTACAGTTTTCATCTGCCGCTTTTGGCAGCTTCCTGCGAGGCAGGGGCGGTTCTCCCCCTGGAATTGTTGCGTTACCCGGGATTTGGCATTCGCGATGGCGAATTTTCAGCTTATCGCCTGAATGGGCTGATAGCCTTTGGCGAGGATGGTGGCATAGAGCCACGCTCTCCCCAGGTAGTTGAGCTCTGCCACGATAGATGTGCCTACCTGTGCGAACTAGCTAACCGACAATTGGCGGTATGGGCCGAAACGGCCCTTTCTCTGCAGGATGGCGAGCCCTTCACCAGCTCCACCGGACTGGCGGTGCGCAATTTGGCTAATTGGGCTGCGAAATGTCAGGATCCGGAGTTTGTACATCGTTTAATTGCCGAAAGTAGCTTTATGCCCACTGTGCACAGTTGGTTGCAGGACATGGTCAAAAACGGCAGTTCCGACGATCGTAAGGAAGCTCTGCGCGTAAGCGATAACTACATTCACTTTCTGGCCTCCTCATCTGCTCCCACGGTGGGAGAGCAAATAGTAGAGCTTTGCCTGTTCCGCAGCGAAGTTTTCAAAAGCATGCTCGATTACGATCAGGCTAAGCAGGAACTGGACAAAGCCTGTCAGTACGTGGAGGCCAACGAGCGCAACCGTCTGGTGAAAGCTAAAGTTTTGGGAGAGCGAGCCCGCCTCAATCTGGAATTGGAACTTCCCCGCTTAGCGGTTGAAGATGCCAGCCAAGCTGCCGAAATTTGGGGACATCTGGCTGATATGGGCGATCTCAACGCCTTAAATAACTTAGCTAGAATCACCATTCTGCGCGCCAAAGCACAAATTTCTATGGGTCAACGCCCCCAAGCTATAGCAGCCCTGCAGAAGACTGCAGAACGCAAGGCTAATCCACGGACTCCAGAGGATTGCATGGCCTGGGCCTCCTTGAATTTGCAGCTGGCCGAGCTTTTAAACGGGCAGAGCAACAGTCGCCAGGTGCGCAAGTGTTTCGAAGATGTGCTGCGCTTTTCTCAAGGCCTTCCTGAAACCAGCGCCGTTGTTGAAGCCCGGGCCAAGGCTTTGTCTGGCTTAACTAGCGATAAGGAGCAGGATAAATCCCTGTCGAACCTGCGTCAGTCGCAGGTTTATTTCGAAACTCTGATCAATGAGCAGGGCCGTTCCGAATTTGTACCTCAGTACGCCGAGGTTATTTACCAGATTGCCTTTCTCCTGGAAAAAGTGGGGGATCTCAAAGAGTGTCTTACCTACACAGAATCGGCCATTAAACTCTTTGAAGAACTGGAACAAAAGGGTAGCGGCTTTGCCGATCGAGTTTCTCTGGCTAAATTGTGGCTTTTGCGCTCCCGCATTGAAGAGCTTAACGACAATTATGTGCAGGCCGAAGAGATCATTGCCAAGTCACTGAAATATTACTCCGGCCTTATCGAAGATAGCCAAATTCGCTATATTTCCGATTATGCCAAAGTTTTAGCCAAACGCGGATCTTTGCGCATAACTCAAGGTAACTACGAAGGCGCCAGGCAGGATCTGGAAACCTCAATAGAGAGATGGCCGGGAGCTCATGACCTGAAGAATGCCAAAATTCCACTGGCCAGAGTATTTCTGAATTTAGGCATAGCTTATGCCCATTCCGGCAATATAGTATCGGCTTTGGCCCAGTTTGAAAAAGGCTTGGTTATCTCCGAGAATCGTGGCGACCGCAACACCTGCTACCAGGTGCTCAGTGAGAGAGTGTGGGTACTCTTCTACGACGGCCAGTTTAAAAGAGCCGAAGATGATTTTTCTTCGATGTTCTCGGCTCGACGCGGTGAGCAGTCAGCCATGGAATTTTTGGGGCGTGGTGCTACCTGCTTGTATCAGCAGAAATACCTGGCCGCTCTGGCTGATTTTTCTCAAGTTTTACTGGACCATAGTGGCCAAACCAGCACTTTGGCTCTGGTGGGGGCAGCTTATTCCTGCATAGAAGCTTCCGACTGGACCTCCGCCTTCCCTTACCTGCAAAAAATTTTAGATGCCATTCCCTCAGATGATCCTACCGATCTTATGCCAATCGAACTGCACCAAGCTGTCTGGGGTACTATGGCTCATTTGGGCTTGGCTCGCGTCTACGAAGCTCAAGGTGAACATGAGCAAGCAGTTGCCGAAAGCGTCTCTGGATGTCAGCTTTGGGAGAAATATGTATCTGGTAGCGATGATTACGCCAATTTCCATTCTCCATCAGAGCTTTTTTCAGTATATTACGCCTACGTGCCGCAAATTTTATTCCAGTCCTCTATGGAACTTATATCGAAGGGGCATGTTGGTGAAGTAATCGCCCCTCTGCGATCAGTGCGCAATTTTGGAGCCCACAACGAGATCTACAGAATTTCACCAGATTTAGGTTTTAAAGCTGGCCTCGAATTAGTAAAGATCTTCACCAGTCTTAAAAATGGAAGGGAAGTATTCACCCTGACCCAGGAGCTGGCCAACGAGATAGCCGATACCGAGAACCTCGCTCCCGGTGAGAATAACTCAGTTGTCTCTAGAAAAGCTTGGCTCTACTTCAACATGATTCGTCTGCTGATAGGAATTAATCCCTCCAACGACGGCTCCTATAAGGAGTTAGATTACTGTCCATTAGCAACCCTGGCGGATTTTACTGACAGAACTATAGAATGCTACGAAACCCTGTTGGCTTCCGGTTTAGGACTTCAGGAGCGAGCCAACTACGCCGAGGTAATGTTCTTCAAGGGTATGCTGGAGGTATATTCCGGTCAACCCGATGAAGCAAAGAAGGCTTTTAACCAATCTAAACGCCTATACACCGATCTACGTACCCAATTTGGTGGAAGCGGTTACGAGTTGGAACTGAGTTCTAACTTAATGAACTTAGTACATATTGCTCAAGATGAAGAAGATGAAGATCAAGTAGTCTTCCTTCTGGATGAAATGCTCACCATTTTGAGCGAAGGAAAGCTTAACAACAGTGCCAGCCTGTTACGTGAAAGCTTTGTGCGTGATCTTACATTGTTCATTGGCGCTCATTTTCTGGAAGCCATAGGCAGCCAAGATCTTCTGGGAGACTTGATGATTCTGCCCCTGTGGAGCCAGGCTGAGATCGCTACATTTGAGAATTCCCTGAGCACAAGGCTGCAGGGTCAGATTCGGCGTAGCCTGTTACCAGTACTGCGCAATCTTGTAAAAAAGTGGTCGGAGCGCTCCGATCCTCAAGATACACGTCCCGGTGAAAAGATTCTAACTGTCTGGCTAGCTCAAGGCTTGGAGCAGAGCGCCAGAGGGAGCCGTGAAGGCATATCCCTTTTGGAGCAGTTGGTAGATTTTGGCGAACATGAAATAAACATAGCCCATTGGGCAGATCATTTTGCCGTGAGGGCTCAAGAAGGATTAGCCGGTTTCTATGCCAGTGAAGGCAACAACCGTTTTGCCACCGATCTTCTAGAGCAAGCGTTATCTCTCATCGGCAGTATGGTCGATGCCGATACCAGATTAAATCTGCAGATAGATTTAGGCATAAAGCGGGCTGAGCTTTTGTTAAAAGCTAACCTGTATGAAGAAACTAAGCGGGCCTTGGAGAGTGCTGAGGCCTATTTCCAGCAACTTAAAACAATCAATACCGTTTTCAAGGAGAAGATCGAGCGTATTCGAGTGGATCTTTTCCTGCGCGGAGAGTTAACTACCAAAGAAGAGCCGCATGGAGCAGATAAGCCAACTGAGGAGCCAGCCGAGGGACCTTCTTTGGCCGAACAATTGGAAGCGCTGTCGTTAAACTCGGTAGAGAACAGAATGAAAAAACTGGGCGGCAGTCGTCAGAACAAGGCCAGCCAGGAAGTTCCTGCCCAAGAGCCAGAGCCTCCTAAGAGTAGCTCCACGGGAGTAGTAGAACAAGCAGCCAAGCTCGGCGTAGGTGGTCTGATCAGTGCCGTGACCGGACGCCTGCTTGGAAAATCTCCACGTAAGAATGAGCAAGCGGAAGCAGTGTCTGCTTCTCCAGAGTCCAGCCTGCCTACAGCCGAAGACATGGCTAAACTTAATCAGGCCCTAGATGACAAAGAGAACGGCGGTGTCGGGCCGGTCGTTCAGGCTCCACCGAAAGAAGATACTTTTGATTTTGAAAATGAGCTGCCGGTAAGGAGTTCCGCCAAGAACAGCAAAGCTACTTCAGCAAACACTTCAGAGAAACAACCTAAGGGCACTAAGGCTAGCAAGGGTGACGGTCGCCCTGTTTCCAGTAGCCCAGCAGCTCAGGCAACTGCCAATTCCGAGCCAACCGAGCCGACACGCCAGACAGGATCGCGCCGTTTCATCCCCGAGGATATAACCGGAGATATCGGCAACCTCACCACAGCAGCCCCACCTGCAGCTCCCAGCGGTACAGTCAGCAGGGCTTTCGATTCTAAAGACAGCATAAGAGAAATAAATAGCAGAATTGCTCGTAAAACCTCCAGATCTAGCAGCAAGAAAACCTCAGAAACTGATGCTGCACAGGCGACCAATCCAGGCGAGTCAGCCCCAGCAGAAGTAGCGGACAAAGCCGCCAGTCGAACCATCGCTGGAACGACCACCAGTCTGAAGCGCTCAATTCTGCGCAGCTTAAACGGCGATGTAGCTGCGTCGTCCGAAGGCTCACAAGCGCCTCACAGAAGAAAACAGAGCCCTCCCGCAGAGACGAGTGAGGAGGGTTTGAGCGGACGTGCAGATAACCGCGAGAGCATTTCAGCCCGGCTGAATGCCAAGTTATCGCAAAAAGCTAAACCAATGAGCATGGAGCCTGCCTACAGGAGCAGAGAAGATAAGGGCAGATCGGAAAATGAGGGCGGTAAGCTGGCAGCTTCGGAGGCAGCTCGCAAGATTTCTCTCAAGGGAGCTGTATCGGATGCCCAGTTAGAAATTTTAACTCAAAAGGCCGCTGCCCACGCTCAGGAACCGGTAAAGGTTGTTCCCAAGAAAGTCTTCACTGTTGACGATTCCGTGAAGGAACGCGTTGAACAAGAAAGGCAGCGCAAGGAGCGCGCACAGAGGCGGGCTGATGCTAACAAGAAAGCGACTGCCCAGGTTGAACCTGCTCAAATCGAACCAAATATCGATGAGCTTGGCTTAGATCTGCCCGAAGAAGAACTGACCTCTGAGGAGTTTCTCTTTGAGGATCAGCTTTCGAAAACGGAATCTAACGCAGTAAGTGCTGAAACTGGCCAGCCTGTATCTACAGGCGAGGACGCCATTGTAGCTGCGACCCAGCCTACAGCCGTTTCGGAGCCAACTCCGACAGTTTCTAGGCCTGTTTCCCTGCGTAGCAAGGCTGCCCCTCAAGCTTCTATCTTGACGGCAGCGCTGACTTCCTCCGTCCCTACTCAGTCCGATCTTGAGCCACAGCCGGAGGCCTTCCCTGAATCTACACCTCTGTCCGAGGCTTCTACACCTGCAGACTCGCAAGATTCCACGCCATCCGCTCCCCCTGTTGCCAACGTGGTTTCAGTAGATGATACAGCCGCTGCTCTTCCCCGCAACAAGAAGGCTTCTTTAGCTTCTTTGCGCAGTGCACTTTTAAAAAAGCGGGCTGATGAGGCCAAAGGCACGGCTGGTGCATCCTCACAAGAAGCTCAGCCAGAGGGTGGCTCCTTGCCAACTTCCCCCGCAAAGAGACCTACCGTTCCCAGCTCCCCGCGCCCAACCGCACCGGCCTCAATACCTGCCAACCTCTCAGATGCTTCAGCAAAGTCCACCATTCCCGATCCAGCCACATCTGCGGGAATTTCCACCGAGGAGCCAGTCGTCACCGCTGCAGCGCAGCTCCCAGCTGCAGTTGGAGTTTCAACGTCGGCTTCGACTCCACTCTCCAAGGCCTCTCCTACAACCCCTACCACACAGCCCAAGTCTATGTCGGCTAACCATCCTTCTGCTCCCGCCCCAGCGGCTGGCTCCGGTCCCCAAACGGAAGCGACTCCAGCGGCGGCCAAGCCGGCCGGCAGCGGTCGCTCATCCCTGCGACAGGCCCTGTTGGCTGGCAAGAGTGGCCGTAAACCCAGCCCTGCTAAACCTAAAAAGAATAGTGAAGCGGAGATACCAGAGAAATCGACACAAGCTCCGAGTGCTTCCATGGGTGCAAATTCGGAGACTGAGGCGCAGGTAGCGCCCTCTATGAGCAGCTTAGCCAAATTAGCTACAGGCATTTTGGGCAATAATAAGCATACCCCTCCGATAGCCGCCCCAATTCTGCCAGAGGAGCAGAAAACTGACGAATCCCCATCGGGAAGCATAAGTGTTCCCTTAAAGACCATAGATGGTGGTGTGGTGTCTGTAAAGTTAAGGATGCCGGGCGCGACCGCCAAGCCCCCAACTGCTCCTATAAAAATTCCCGCTCCGGCGCCCAAGCATACCGAAAAACCGACTAGCCGTACGCCCGAGACGAAAGAACGGGCCGCTAAGCCGCTGGTACTGGAATCGGAAGCGCAGGCAGCCCAAGCTGAGGCCTCCGCTAAATTGTTAAGTGGAGCAGCTTTCCAGCCACCCAGTGCCTTTAAAGTGACGGGTATGAGAAGTGCCCAAAGAGATAACTCTAGAGTACCTAATGAGCAACCAACTAAGGCTTCCCCAACCACCAAAGCGGGAAGGAGACCTGGCTCCTCTACAAAGCTGCCCGGTGTAGCCTCGGCTCCCAAGGTGGCAACGCCCCGTAAGCCAGTCAGCCTTAAGTCATCTGAGCCTGCTCAAAAGGTTAAGTCCGCTACTCCCGCGGCAGTGCAGACTCCAGATTCATTGAATACGCCTGTGGTTATTCAGGAGCAAGCTTTATCGGCTGCCCATGTGGTATTCCAACCATCTGCACCCCAGTCTGTTTCCGTGCCTGTCAAGCCCTCTCCAGCAGGTGCAGTAGCCCCCATACAAGGACAGCCGCAGGTGTTCCAATCTCCTGCCGCTAAGTCTTCGGACTCGCTCGGAATGGTTGTTTCTGGGCCTGTGCCTAATACGCCCAACGCCCCAGCCAGCGTTGCACCGAGCAATTCGGTAAATGCTCCAGTTTCCAAAGCAGCCAATGCTCCGGTACTTAATTCAGACACGGAATTCCAAGGGGTAGCTATAAAAGGTACTCTGAGCGTAAAGTCCATGTTGCGTAGCTTAGGAGTAGCTGTTGCCGGGAAACCACGCAAAGACAGGGGTAGCCAACTCGCCGCTGCGGCCAATTCCACAGCGACTCCCACTCCCCAGCCGCCTGCTTCCAGTGAGAACGGCGTTCTCGAGGCCAGTGCAGCTTTGCAAGAAATCGATACAGGCTTCTCTTATATCGATGCCCAAAAGTTTGAGTCAGCCTGGGAGTGTTTCAGACATGTTGGCGATGAGATGAAATACATTGAAGCTGAACAGCGCGGTGAAGTCATGGCAGCATGCCTTGAAGGCTTAAACAACTTGGGCTACGCTATGGCCGAGCAGGGTGTAAACGAGCAAGTACTGGCTGTATCTAACTATGCCGTAGGGCTCAGCCACAAATACCTGGCTGATCGCTACGACTCGGCCGCTTGGCCCTGGTGGGGTGATATAGAGCGACAGGCTGGCGAATTTAACGGTTATGCTTGTCAGTATGGCATGGCTTTGGAGCACCTGCGCAAAGCTATAGAAATTTATCTAAAGCTTATAGATTTGGGCGTTGGCGAAGCGTCTCGAGTGGATGCCTTAAACACCTATCTCAGTATGGGCAAGGTCTGTGAAGATATGAAATCTCCAGAGCAGGCTGTGCAAGTTTACGGAGAGGCAATAGAACAAGGAAGCATAGCTTTAGCCAACGGATTTGCGGCCGAAATGACCATGGCCGAAATTAATAGGCGCTTGGCAGAAATTTACATGTTGTCTGGCTATTGCGAACTGGCCTACGATAATTTTTCCTGGGCCCTAGAGTACTATGCTAGAGACAGCGAGAAGACCGGCAACCACCATTTTGTGGAGGCAGCAGCTGTCAGGTTGCGTTTAGCGGAGTCTTGCTTTGTCTTGGAAAAGACCGACGATGCCTATGCCAGCCGCAACGAAATGCTTCAGGCGCTCGAGTATTTGCAGAAATATCAGCGTAAGCCCGAGGCAGATATTCTAGCTAGATATCTTAAAGAGTTCGATGACTTAGCTCTCAAGTACATGAATACCCCACATGGTTAATTGAAAAGGCTACTATCCATGAAGTCCTTTGGGTGTTCATGGGCCTCATAGGCGGGTTAGACCACCTATAGCATCTATGTTTTCCTGTGGTTATCCCGCCCGTTAAAAGCAAAAATCCCCGCCAGCTAATTCTATCCATTCCGGCGGGGATCTCTCTTATTAGGAACGCTAACGGCGCTTCTTACCACGTCCCTGGCGCTTGCCAGAGCCACCGTTATTGGGAGGCGGCGGCTCGATCGGGGCAGTGGGATTGTCAAAATCTTGCTGGCCATGGGGACGCAGTATGCCGGGACGCATGGCCAGTGAGGGCAACTGAGGCAACCCCGACACCACTCCATGTAACAACGGCAAATGCTGGCGTGGAGCGGGTGGAGGCAGAACCTGAGCCGGCGGCTGGGGAGTAGCAACACTATTGCCAGTGTAAGAATCGTCTACTGAGGTTGTTCTGTATTGGTCGGTGTAAGTATCCGGCGCCACCGACAAGGTCTCCCGGTTAGCAGGCTTGGCATTGGGATACTGCTCGTGCAACGCCGCAACGGCCGCCCTCTGAACATCTACTGAGGGCACATAAGGATGCTCGGACGTCTCAATCCGGAGAGCTTTAGAAGTTCCGCCCAGTGCAGGAAGCGGCCTTTCCCCATGTTCAATTTTGAGCGGAGTGGTTTCTCTGCTCTTCCTGCTGGTGGTCCGCCCTTCCGGCAGGCGAGGTGCCAATCTAGTGGTGGTCACCGTCGTATCGTAGGGCATAAAGGAGAAGGTGCGACCGCCAGCACTGACTATTTCCTCTTTGGGAGCGGTTGGCTGACTAGCTTCGCCGGCAGGCTGCACATCCTTTGGAGTAGCCGTATTTTCATAAGACATAAAGGTGAAGGTGCGTCCACCGGCGCTGACAACTTCTTCCTTACCAACCGGCAGCGTAGCCTCTTCAACTGCCGACGTCTCTATAACGGTGGACTGTTCCGGTGTCCGCTCCTGCGATCTATCCTCCGCAACAAACGCAGCCTCCCCCACTGGCTCAAGAGCAGGCTCCATTAACTGAGTTTTATTTAAATCCTCACTTACGTAAGAAATAGATAAAGTTTCCTGTCCCGAGAAAGATTCTTCGGATACGGGCTCAGCCACCGGCTCCAGCGAAGCGGGTTCTTCAGATACGGGCTCAATCACCGGCTCCAACAAAGTGGGCTCTTCGGATACGGGCTCAACCACCGGCTCCAACGCAGCGGGCTCTTCGGATACGGGCTCAACCACCGGCTCCA
>OMRK01000176.1 GCA_900313515.1 uncultured bacterium
AATTTGAGCGATTACCACGATACTGGCCTATTTCTGGATCACCGCCAAACTCGGGCTAGATTAGCTTCTGAAGCCGCCGGTAAAGCCGTTCTAAACCTTTTCTGCTATACGGGAAGTTTTACTGTTTATGCCAGTGCAGCCGGTGCTGCAAGCACGGTTTCTGTGGATCTGTCGAGCCGCTATCTGGACTGGGCCGAACGAAATTTGCAGTTGAATGGCCTAGAAAACCTAGATAACACCCTAGTTGAAGATGATGTCAACGCCTGGATTAGAGATGCCGCCGGAGCAAGCCAGCGCTTTGACCTGATCATATGCGATCCCCCAACATTTAGCAATTCTAAGTCTACAGCTGGCATCTTCGACGTTGAGCGCGACCATGAGAGGCTTATCAACGGCTGTCTAGCTCTGCTTAACCCGGGAGGCAAACTTTATTTCAGCACCAATAAGCGCAATTTTCAACTGAATGCATTATCTCTACCTCCCTTCGTCTTGTGTCAAGAGATAACCAAAAGCACTATCCCCCCCGATTTTGCGGCCAATCCCCCTCATAAATGCTATTTGTTCGAGCAGTCAGCAAATAAGGCTTAACCTTAAAATGCACAAGTTGCCCAAGAGGCGGCCCTTAACTGTAATCTGCCGGGCAATCCATAAATGGTAGGTAGAAATTCTGTCTACTCAACAAAAAAGTAGACTTAGAAATAGTCAAAGAAGGATAACAACCAACGCGAAGCTAAAACCCACAGCCTTAAGGGAGAGTTCTGCAAACTGCTATGGCTAAGCGAAATCTTTATTTAGTAGGCTTTATGGGTACGGGCAAAAGCACCATTGGTCGTGAGCTGGCACGGGTGCTGGGCCGTAAGTTTGTGGATATCGATCAAGAATTGGAAAAGCGCCACGGAGCGGCGGTTTCTGAACTTTTCCAGCAGCACGGCGAAGCCTGGTTCAGGCAGAAGGAGCAGGAGCTGTGCGCCGAACTTGCCGCTACCCACAACCGCGTAGTGGCCACAGGCGGGGGTTCCCTCATGAATCCCGCCAATTTTGAGGCCTTTGAAAAATCGGGATTGCTGATCTGCCTCTACACTCAGCGCGACTGCTTAGTAGAGAGGCTGGAACGCAATGACAAACGCCCTCTTTTAAGGAATGTTGACGTGCCTGAGAAGGTAGACTCCCTCCTCAAAGAACGCCAGAGCATCTACGATCGCATTAAGATACGCATAGACACCACCAGCTGTGCTCCCCTTGAAACGGCAAAAAAAATAGCCGATCTTTTAAAGACACGCCAGAAAATTCTGCTCAAGCTGCGCGATCAGTATATCGATCTTACCTAATTCGTCTTTTTCATCCAATCCAAGGAAGCGTTGTCTAGCTATATAGGCCTGAGCAACCAACATAGCTAACCCATCGGCAAGCTTATAAGCCCCACAAGCGGCAGCCAAGCGCAGAAACTCGGTACATGGCGGATTGTAAACGAGATCGCAGGCTACGAAACGACAAGCCACTGTATTTTTTGGCCAAGCATAAGGAGTAAGCTTTATATTAGGCACCTGGCCACAGGGGGTTGCTTGAATGTAAATACAACCTTCTTGGGGCGGATGAGGCCAACTAACAACTGTGGTTACAGGTACAGACTGAGCCCCCAATTTCAAGGCTTCTGGGGTCCCCTGCCAACTTTTGAAGTGCTCCAGCAGAGCCGCTGCGCGTGCAGGCGAATTTACTACAATTATGCCTCTTATGCCGGAATTGAGCAAAGCGTAAACGACGGCCCGAGCGGCACCACCGGCCCCGAAGATAACAGCCTGACGACCGCCCAGAGGTTCCCCTATCTTCAGTTGCCAAGAGAGCAACCAACCACGCCAATCGGTGTTATCTCCAAAAAGGCTGCCGTTATGCCAATACACCGTATTAACCGCCCCGATGGCCCGGGCTGCCTCGGTAAGTTGCCCATGCTCGAGTAGATATCGGAAAGCAATTTCCTTAAACGGATGGGTAACATTAAGGCCCAAAAGCGGAAGGTCAGGCCATTCATCCAAAACTGCTTCGAGATCGGCAGCATTGGCAATTCCGGAAGTTAAGTAGAGGCCGCATTCAGCCCCCAAGCTCTCATTAAAACGGTTGTGCAAAAAAGGCGAAAGGCTGTGACTAGAAGGCACGCCCACTAGACACATAATTTTCAAACTTTCTGGGCCGAAGGTAACAGAACCGACCGAAGCAGCCTCACCGCTGCACAAATAGGCAAATCTTTCAAGAATGGAACGGGCAGAAAGGGCACAGCCAACTTTCAGTTCCTGCCAAGCCCTTTCCAAAGCCAGAGCCTTTAGGCCAGGATACCTTAAAATAAACCTGCCCAAAAAATCTTCCCAATTGGCCTCCACCGGCTACAAGCCCACTACCGCAAAACTCGTGCTTCACGCAAAATTGTCCAGAAATTGGGGAAAGAGATCCCCACCAGGCCAGCTCCTGTCAATTCTACCGGACGTCGGCAAATGCAGGCTGCCACTCCCAAGCTCATAGCTAAACGATGATCGCCATGAGCATCCAAATGGATCAGAGCCTCTGAGGAAACCGGGTACTCAGAGGATTTGGCATCGGGAGAGAGGCCCATAATATCGAAGCCATCCGGATATTCCTCATATTTCACCCCTAGCTTAGCTAGTTCGTGCAGTGTGTCACTGATGCGGTCACATTCTTTGGTGCGCAGCTGAGCAGCGCCGCGCACTTTAGTAATTCCTCTAGCTCGGGAAGCCACCACCGCCAGCAAAGGAATCTCGTCTAGGCACAAAGGAACCTCGCTGGGAGCAATCTCCACACCACGCAGGTGGGAGTAATCGGCCGTTATTCCCCCAATCATTTCGCCCCTATACTTATTGGTATAGCGGGCGCAGATAGTAGCATTCATGCGCTTTAAGGCCATAAAGAAGCCCATGCGCGTAGGATTGATGCACAGACTGTCTACAACCATGTGTGAATGAGGCTTCAAAACGGCCAGAGCGATCAAAAAGGCGGCCGAAGATGAATCGCCATAAAGCTTGTATTTGAAACTCTGCACATTGTTAGTCTTAACATTTAAGACGACACGGTGAAGACCGTTGGGCAGATCGCGCTCTATCACGTTCAAGCCCAGGCTCCTAAAAAGGAGTTCACTGTGATCGCGGCTCTTAAATGGCTCGGTCAGAACTAACCTAACGTTACCACGAGCCAGAGAGGCTAGCATGGCCGAGGTTTTAAGCTGGGCGCTGGAAGTAGTTAGATCAATCTTAATACTCTCCCACTCCGTTGTCATAGACGTAGGTTCAGACTTATTGGGATCTTTCCAGCGACTCCCGGTTATGCGAATGGGAGCGCAACCATCCGCTCCTAAAAACTCGACCTTGGCACCGAACATAGCGAGAACATCCGCCAAGTCGCGCATGGAGCGCTGGCTCAAGCCGCTATCTCCAACCAGCGTATAAACCCCAGATCCTACAGCTAGAAGGCCGGCCACAAGGCGCATGCAGGTGCCAGAATTTCCACAATCCAAGGGCTCGTCCACATCCGTTCTAGGACCGACGGCTCCCCAGCCGCAAACGCTCAAGGTATCGGTGCCGCAGCTTTTAATGTCTGCACCTAGTTGGCGCAAAACCTGGATCATGGAAGCGCAATCCAAAGCCGGCGAAACTCCCTCTATGTAAGAAGTACCCTCCGCCATAGAAGCCATAACAAGCGCCCTCTGCTCGATCGACTTATCGCCGGGAACCACAAATCGTCCCCGAAAAGCCTCCTCGGACTGACTATTGATCAGCAAACTGTCCATGCTGCCTCCCGCATTGTAACCCGGACCGGCTTTGCAACCAGCCACTTTTCAAGAAACCTAAAACTCCCGGAAATATCGGTGACTAAAAATTCTAGCATAAGCCGGCGGATGTGGCTTAGAGAACTCCAGTTTCCAGCATAATTTTGCGCAAGGCCTCAATCTCCTCGGGACTAGCCGCACGCAGAGGGCGACGCAAACAACCGACATTAAAGCCTTGGAGCCTTAAGGCCGCTTTTATTAAAATAGGGTTAGTTACGGCAAAAAGACCTGTAAATAATGGATAAAGGCGCAAATGCAGATCGGCTGCCTTATGCACATTACCATCTAAGTAAGCCTTTACCATATCGTTCATAGCCGGCCCAGCCACATGGGAGGCTACACTCACCACGCCTACACCGCCTACAGCCAAAGTGGGCATAATGGAGGAATCATCACCGCTGTAAATTTCCATAGCCCGGTTCTCTACATAACTGGCGAATTTACCAGCCTCACTGGCCTGCGTAGTGTGCAGATAAGCACTCAGCTCACTTATGGGCTCGATACTGGGCAAAGATTCCTTCACGGCAATAACGTTGGGAATGGAGGCTATTTGAGCCAAGGTTTTCGGCTTAATCTCCACACCGGTTCGCCCAGGAATATTGTAAGCAATAATAGGCATGTCTGTGGCTTCAGCCACCATACGGAAATGTTCATAGAGGGCATCCTGCGGAGGCTTATTGTAGTACGGCGCAACAACCAAAAGCACATCAGCGCCGCGCTTTTTTGCTGCCAAGGAGAAATCGATAGTAGCCTGAGTGCTGTTGGTGCCGGTACCGCAAACCAGCGGTCGATCGCCAATCTCATTCTTGATCGTCTCAAACAGGCGGAGCTTCTCTTCGCTACTCAAAGTGGGAGCCTCACCAGTGGTGGCGCCCGCCACAACAGTGTCAGTTCCGTTATCTAAAAGATGACGTGCCAGCTTAGCGGCCCCTCGATAATCTACCTCGAGATTATCGGTAAAAGGAGTAACCATAGCCGTCAAAACTCTGCCTAAAGCCAAACCGCCCATTATCTAAACTTCCTTTGCAATGTTTAATTTACGCTGATTCTCTAAAAGTAGGCCTACCATACCTCTTACAAGCACATTTTTTCAAGTGTTACCGAACGTCTATCCCCCACTTTGGCCCCGGTAGGCACTGCTAGCTCGCGCCACCTTGGGATCGGCATAACCTTCAGCCGTTCCCGTTTCCAGATCGCCGTACCTGTAATTACTGTACCCATCAGCATTAGGGTCTACCACCGAACTCTTTTCCTCACGCAATTCTCTAAATTCCTCGACTATATCACCGCCTTGCCCCTTGGCCAGGCCCAAAAGAAAGCCTACGGGAATAGTAATAAGACTGCAACCTAAGGTAAAAAAGACAAAATTACTGTTACGGGACTGGGAATAAGGAGAAAGGACATAGTTGGTGTTGCTGATTAGAGCCGAGAATAGCGTCGAGACAGCCACCGCCAACAAGCCACCCCTGAAGCCATGAAAGAGCAAGAGAAAAAAGCCGCCCTTAATTCTGGATTCTAAAAGGCCGGAAAAGTACCATGCCGCCCCCATTACGACAGCGCACAGCAAATGAACCACTATCATGGCCTGGGCGGTTCGCTTAAAAAAGGGGAAGATCCTTTTTATATCGCAAGCGCTCCACCGGCCCAATATTTAAGCAGGCAACAGCTTGAACAAAGATTGGCTCAAAAAACAGCTTCTTTAACCTACCGACGGTAAAGTCAAATGGTACTCACAAACTTCAAATATACGTCCAAGGCTGTTCTGCTCGGAATAAACATTGTCTAAAACTCCCCCCAGAGCCTCGATCATATGGCGACTAGAGACATTCTCCCGATCTACCGGGTACAAAGCGTAAGCGTGGCGGCCCTGTCCTGTCAGCCAGGTCAACACCACCTGCAAGGCCTCACGCCCATAACCACATCCCCATGCCGATTCTTTCAGCCAAATTCCCAGCTGAGGTACAGTCAGGTTCAACCCCAACACTCCTAGACATCCCAAAAACTCACCACTCTGGATCTCCAAAATTGCCAATTCCAAATCGGAGCCCAAGTCGAAGGCTCGCTCACAGTCACTGACAAACTGTTCAGCCTCCGCCTTGCTTTGGTAAGGCTGGGGTATCATATAGCGGGCTACAGCAGGCGTAAATTCTCTGTAGACATCTTCCGTATATTTGGAGTTAAGCGGCACTAAACGCAAACGTTCAGTTTCAACAGCGGTAAAATTTAAAGGCGGCATAACGGCATTATCCCTTATCGCTCAAGGTAATATACTTAATGAATCCATCCTCAATTACCGTCTTGAGCTGGCGAGTGTCTACCAAATAGCTGATGTGGCCACGGATAGCCGAGCCAGCATTGGCAAAGATCATGTAATTGGGCTTACTGCCATAATTGTAACGCAGGAAAACTTCACGCTGAATATGCTCAAAACTCTTGGGCTGATCGGTGCAGAATTCCTTAATTACGGTAAATATGTCCTCTATAATCTTTCTATTGTGATCCAGTAAGGGATTCAAATCTTCAACAGGGTCGGCATGGGCGCAAATAAATAACTTCCCTTTTATGGCCCGTGCCAAATCCAAAGACTGCAGATAAAGGCCGACGTCATAATAGAAAGAGATGGGGTACTTCTCCAGGACTTCACGCCCGCAGGCTATGTCGCCGGTGAAAACGATATCGTCTGGCGTACTTATAGCCGTCATGCCCATAGCATGGCCGCTTAAAAGATGAAACTTAAAACCTTCTGGAAGTTTGGCCTCCTCGAAAGGCCGACACTTGCTACCCTTGGCCGCCAAAAGATGATGGCGCATAATCTTGTAAGGATGGCCGCCGTAAAGGAAGCAAGCCGACATTAGGGGGACATTTATAAAATAGGATTCCACTTCTTGGGCGTAGATAGGGCATTTATAGCGCTCTTGCAGGGCGAAATTACTACCTATGTGATCGGCGTGGCAGTGGGTGTTGAGTATACACCTCAAATTGAGGTGATTCTCATCCAAAATGGCCTCAATTTTCTTGGCAGCTTCTTGGTTACTGCTGTCTATTAAAATGGCCTCGCCCGGTTGCGGCACATAAACCCCAACCTTAGAGTTTAGATCTATGTAATAAGTATTGGCACCAACCTGGATTAAATCTTGCATTAATTTTTCCCCAAAACTGCTCGGAAAGGGCTACTCGATTATTTTAGAAGTGCGGCCAAGATGGCAACACCCTACCTCGGGATCTATTGAGCCGCCACGGTCGGTTCCTGCTTGGAGGCTCTCAACAATTGAGTTCTGCCCAAAAGAGCAAAAAAAAAGAACGGAAATAACTCCGTTCCTTTCCTATATGGCAGGGGCAGCAGGACTTGAACCCGCGACCTGCGGTTTTGGAGACCGCCACTCTACCAACTAAGCTATACCCCTACAGCCAACGGAGGCAATTTTACACATTACCCCACAATTTGTCAAGGGGAGAAACTTGTGTTGGCAAATTTAACGATAGAGACAGACAAAAATGCAGGGATTGCAGTTATTTTCATGAAGTGCGGCGCCTGCCGTTCTTCCGATACAAAGCGCAGGCCTAGAATTGACCAATCAGGGGGCGGCAATGCGTGAGTAACAAGTCTCGGTATCCGTTTTGGAGGCCGAATATTTTTTTTAGGGATGTCGCTTGCGACTAAGGTTTTTTTTGAGATATGGATCTAACTGCATTTACTAATGCAAACGCTCCTCAGGAGACGGATGAGGAACTTAAAGTCAAAGCTCGTTCCATGCGAGTTCGCTTTGTCAACTTGGCCAACATAGAGCTGGATCCCGAAATGGCTAAAGTCATACCGGAAGCCTTAGCCCGCAAGCACCACCTTATCTGCATAGGTAAACTGGAACAGGTCGTAACTCTAGCTATGGCCGATCCGGTGGATGTTTTCGCCATAGACGACATCCATTACCGCACCGGCTGCCGCGTGGAACCGGTTTTAGCCAGAGCCAGCGATATAGAAGAGGCCATAGAGAGGATGTATGGCGACGACAACCGCTGGAAAGAACTCATAAGCCAGGCAACTGATGCCAACGTCGAGGTAGTTGAAGAAGAAGACGACGAGGGCAACGACGAGGAAAAGATCAATCAGCCGATCATTCAATTGGCAAACATGATCATCGTCAACGCCATAGAACGCAAGGCCTCGGACATTCACATTGAGCCCTTTGAAGATGAGGTAATGGTGCGCTACCGTGTTGACGGCATGCTCACCAAAGAAATGTCTATCCCCCGCAATCTGCTCCCAGCCGTGGTAGCCAGAATTAAGGTTATGTCTAACCTGCGCATAGATGAAAAACGTATACCCCAGGATGGACGTATTCAGCTCACCGTGAAAGGGCGCGACCTGGACCTGCGTGTCTCCACCCTCCCCTCAGTTATGGGAGAGAGCGTGGTTATGCGTATCTTGGATCGGCGCAACGCTCAGGTAGAACTCACAGAATTGGGGTTCTACGACGTAGACTTGAATTTGTGGCGCAAGCTAGTAGCCCGCCCCCACGGGATCATTCTGGTAACTGGACCTACAGGCTCGGGTAAATCGACCACTCTTTATGCAACCTTAAACGTGCTCAACCAGCCGGACCGCAAAATACTTACTGTAGAAGATCCTGTTGAGTACAATATGAAGGGCATCGTCCAGGTGCAAACCAACGCCAAGGCCGGCCTCAACTTTGCCAGCGCTTTGCGTTCCTTCCTGCGTCAGGACCCAGACATAATAATGTTAGGAGAGATCCGCGACAAGGAAACGGCCACCATTGCGGTGGAGGCCGCCCTCACTGGTCACTTGGTGCTCTCCACTCTGCACACTAACTCGGCTGTCGCTTCTGTCAACCGTCTGGAGGATATGGGGTTGGAGCCCTTCCTGATTTCATCAACAATCAACGGTGTGCTAGCCCAGCGCCTGATCCGCAAAAATTGTCCCGGTTGCACCGAGGATATAGAAATGACCGAAGAGATGGCGGCCATATTCGAACGCAACGGCATGGATCCGCGCGGCGCCCACCTGCGCAAGGGCATGGGCTGTGGCATGTGCAATCAGAAAGGTTACAAGGGGCGTCTTGGGATTTACGAAATTTTCGAAGGCACGGATGAAATGCGCCGCATGATCGTGCGCCGTTGCCAGGAACATGAGCTTCAAGATGCGGCGAATAAACACGGTATGACCTCCCTTTATTACGATGGTTTGCGTAAAGTCTACAGCGGCATTACCTCCTATGAGGAGCTCATGCGCGTAACCATTGCCAATTAGGAGTTTTTACCCTGTTCCTTAACAATAAGTGTGGAGCTTATGCAAAATCCAGCCCGTTTAGACGGTAAGTCAACCTCAACTGTACAATTCATTCCGGTGGTGATAGATCGAGAGATTGCGGCCGGAGATGACCTGGCGGATCTGCTTTTAGCGGACTTGCAGGAACCACTGGCGCCGGGCGATGTGGTTATTGTCACCCATAAGGCTGTAGCCAAGGCAGAGGGGCGTCTGATCAAGCTTAGCGATGTGGTTCCTTCGAGCCTGGCCGAAGAGTACGCCAAAGAGAGCGGCAAGGACCCGCGATTTGTGGAGCTGATCCTGCGGGAAAGTTCAGCCATAGTACGCATGAACCAGTATTCCATAATTGTTAAGACCAAGCAGGGCCCCACCTGCGCCAATGCCGGCATAGATTTTTCTAACCTAGGCACGGTTGACAATCCCGAAAGCTGCTCTAAGGAGCCGACGGCCTGCCTGCTTCCCAAGGATCCTGATCTTTCTGCCCAACGACTCTACAACAGTTTGCAAGCCCGTTGCGGCTTTGCCGTACCAGTTATTGTGAGCGATTCCTTCGGTCGGCCTTGGCGTGAGGGCATAGTAAACTTTGCCATAGGCTCATGCGGCCTAGATCCCTTCACCGATTACCGAGGACAGACTGACAGCGCCGGCCGCACTTTAAAAGTTACCCGCATGGCCAGCGCCGATGCCCTGGCGGCCGGTGCCGAGCTGGCCTGTGGCAAGCTCAAGCGAGCGCCCTTCGTGATAGTACGCGGCTTCGAATGGCAACCTAGTACACTCACCGCCCGGGCCCTAATAAGACCGGATGACCGCAACCTATTTCCTTAAATTGTTCTTAAATCAGGCCTAGATCAGCGTTTAGATGAATGCCTTAACGCAACCTTTAGTTCAAGGGAATCACATTGTCGATAAAATTTGGCATAAGTTCCCCCCCTCTCGAGCTAGACTAACTCCAGATTAGGTTTGGCATCCAAGCTAAGTGGAGAGCGCCAGCCTTCGCGGGCCAACTCCCAGGCAGCTTTGGCGATCATTACAGCGTTGTCGGTGCAAAGCTCCAGTTGGGGGCACGTAAAAGTTATCCCTAAACGTTTAGCACCATCGGCAAGCCTCTCCCGCAGGGCCTTATTGGCAGCCACTCCTCCGGCCAAGGCCAAAGACTTGGCCTGACAACGACGTACGGCCCGGAGCACCTTTGTGCTCAAGACATCGACAACCGCCTCTTGAAATGAGGCGCAAATATCGGCATCACTGCCACGTTCGGGGGAGTTAAGATGAAGCAACACCGCCGTTTTCAGACCCGAGAATGAAAAGTCAAAGCCTTCATTGAGCATAGGCCTGGCAAACTTTATGGCCTCCCTACTACCTTTCTCTGCCAAAGCCTGAATTTTGGGACCGCCAGGATATCCCAGACCTAAGGCCTTAGAAACCTTGTCGAAAGCCTCACCGGCCGCATCATCGCGAGTTGATCCTAAAACGGTGTACTCTCCGGGATTATCAGCCTTAATAATCATGGTGTGGCCGCCAGAAACCAGAAGGCAGACCATAGGCATGGGTAAATCTGGAGTTTCCAAAAGTGCAGAAAAAAGGTGCCCCTCCATGTGGTTTACGCCAATGAGGGGAATATCCAAACAGCCGGCCAACGTCTTGGCGCAGGCCACTCCCAAAAGCACGGCTCCCACCAAACCCGGTCCACAGGTCACCGCCACGGCATTTAAATCACTCAGCTTCAGGCCGGACTGCTCCAGAGCCTCTTCAATAAGGGGATTGATAACCTCCATGTGGGCCCGACAGGCTACCTCCGGCACCACTCCACCATACTTAGCGTGCAAAGGGATCTGCGAGGAAACCAAATTGGCCAAGATCTCCTGACCTCCACGCAAAATGGCCACCGACGTTTCATCGCAAGATGACTCCAAACCTAAAATATATTCGGGTGCAAAAGGCTCACATTTTATATAATTGCCATTGTTTTCGCGACAACTCATGATATTTACACTCTCTCAACACTGACGTATTTCAGGTCTTTCACCTTTGGCAAAAAGGCTACTCAAGTACAAATCCCGCCTTAACTTTCTTGGCCGCCTCAGCAACTCGTGCCTTATATTCCTCGTCCTGCATATTTTCAACTCGCATAAGGGATGCATCGTAAATCCCCTCATAATACCTTCGACGAGTTCCCACAGTCACAAAGCCAAAACGCCGATACACGCTTAGAGCCGGTTCATTGTCCACGCGCACCTCTAACGTGCCAGCCTTAACGCCCTCTTCCAGGCCATACTGCACAAGATTAGCAAAGAGCAACGCACCCAACCCCTGCCCCTGCCAAGCGGGAGCGATGGTCACACAAGCAACTTCCATTTCTTCCAGAAGATTCCAGGAACCGGCGTATCCAACGACCTTCCCATCGATCAAAAGAACAAGATAGCGTGTGTAGCCGCGCTCCAATTCCGAGGCGAAAAATTCCTCAGGCCAGGCCTCACCGATATTGTAGACGGCACGCTCGATAGCAACCACGTCCTGCAGATGCTCGACAGCAAGAGGCCTAATTTTCACCTTGTGCACTGCAGTAACCGAAGCCATTTCCTAACTTACCTGCACTTCCGCCGAGCGCAGATAGAAAGGAGCAAGCTCCGTCATGGATTTTCTGTGCCCAGTCAGATAAAGACGCTCCCCCAAAATGGCGGTCAGGGCTCCAGAAACCTGAGCTTCCCAGGCCCCGCCTATGATCAAATCACCATTCCCGGAACGCAATTTGTCTGCGTAATGCCAAGGCCCACTGCCTACAGCCACCCGACATTGCAGCTCCTTAGTTTTTTGGAGGAGCTCTTCTGGGGTGTAGGCCTTATCTTCGCACAAGCGCCTAATCTCACCCTTGGAAGTATCGAAAAAGGCGGCAAAAATCTCCCCGCGCCGAGCGTCTAACCCCGCTAAAAGGCATTTATGGCCAACATGTCCTGCTGCCAGAGCCTCCAGAGTATTTACTCCCACCAAGGCACACCCACATGCCTGAGCTATGGTGCGGGCCGTGACAACTCCCAGGCGCAGACCGGTAAAAGATCCCGGACCATTGGTGACGGCTACAGCCGCAACACCCTTGAAATTGGCGCCTACATCCTCTAAGCAGCCCTTAATAGCGGGAAAAAGTCTGCGCAAATGTGAGCGAGGACTGAATCCCCCCCGCTCGGACAAACACTGTCCGTCCTTTACTACGGCCACACTGAAGCTCTCACCCGAGCAGTCTATGCCGATTATTAAAGATTTACTAACATCAATTTTCGCCGGTATCATTCTGTTTTTTCAAAGCCTCAACTATTTCCAGCCCCCGGCCTTGGCTAGCTTCAAAGATAAGCTCACGTCCATTCGGCCCTAAAGCTGTATGATAATAAATCTTTACGCGCAGGCAGTCCGCGGGGAGCATTTCTTCAACCCGTTCCGACCACTCTAGGCAAGCTACCCCATCGGTGCCAATATAGTCTTCTGCCCCTATATTGTAAAGGTCACCGGCATTTTTCAATCTATAAGCATCGAAATGATAAATGGGCAAGCGCCCTTGGTAGATGTGCATAAGCACAAAGGTAGGACTTTTCACCTGCTCCGGCGCTCCTATGGCAGCCGCCAATCCACGTACAAAGGTAGTCTTACCCGCCCCCAGGTCGCCGTAAAAGGCAATCACATCGGCCGGGTGCAGAAATCTGGCCAACCGCTGCCCCAGCATTTCGGTAGCCTGAGCGCTGTCAGTTACCACTTTCAATTGTTCCGGCTCAGACATAACTTTACTTCCTCACAAAAAATAAGGCCTATCCCCTCAAAAGGGATAAGCTGTATAAACAAGCACACCAACCTCTTTAGTTGAAATTACAGACGAACCGCAGTCTAGCAGATCAGCGCCACTCCACATCTTGGATCACTTAAGGAAGAACACAGAAGGCTAATCACCCTAATTTGGTTAAAAAGCGTCCCGCCGGCAGGCCCAACGGCGCTCAATGATCATCGCCATACTTTTTGCGGTAAAGCTCACCCAAGATGTCACTACTGCGCTCGGTAACGCGATCCTCGCGTCCCTGCAACTCCTTCCTAACAGAAACGAGCTCATCACGTACTTGAGCTGCCGAACTGTAGCGGCGTTCAGGCGCATATTCCATGCACTTGGCCAGCACCGACTCCAGCCAATGGTTGGCATCCGGCTTAAGCTCGCGCAAAGGCGGCACTTTAAAGCGGAATTTCTCCATATTGGCCTGAGTTAAGCACCAGTAAAGCGTAGCCCCCAGCGAATAAATGTCGCCACGAAGATCGCAATCGTAGCGATTGTACTTTTCCGGTGGCGCAAAACCCGGACTTACCATGGTGAAGGTGCGCGGGCTCCGACTGGGCGAAAAGTAACGAGCCACACCGAAATCTATAACCTTAAGCCTGCCGTTGTAGCTAACCATCACGTTGGAAGGTTTCAAATCTCCCAGTAAAACCGGATAAGGCTTGTGAGAGTGCAGATAGGTGAGAATATCGGAGATCTGAATGCCCCAGTCTAGAACTTTGTCCTGGGTAATACCGTCAGACTCCTGAACCTCTTGGTGAAGCGTCTTACCGGCAATCCACTCCATTACGATGTAGAAATACATGCCCTGGTTAAAAAAGGCCATAACTTTGGGCAAACCGGGATGGGAAAGAGCCATCAAAAGCCGGGCCTCAAGCTCGAACTGAGCACTAAGGCTACGAAACTCCTCTGCCGAAAAACCTTCCGTGCATATGGTCTTTATAGCCACTAAAGCTCCATTGGCTTTATTGTCACGCGCCAAATAAACCGTGGCAAAACTGCCGTGGCCTAAATTACTTATGAGCCTATACCGCCCCTGTAAATCAGTCGCCATAAACCCTCAAAATTTCTACCTGCCCCGCCCTAAACTCAAAAGTACGGCCAGCTAAAATCTACAGCACATACCGCAGACCGCCATCCAGCGCTCCTCGCCCGTCTCGGCCCCATGACCACCGCACGAGCACAGCATTTTCACAAAGGTGAGCACAACCCCTTCCTCATGCCGTCCTCGGTAGCCCAAATGCAACCATCTCTGCTCGCCACAAAAGAAACCTCAACAAAACCTTCAGCGAGCACAAGCCCTTAAAGACTGCTTAACATACACCCCAACCGCACCATACTACTTTTTTGTACGAGCAAATTCCTGCTATTTTACCTAACCGTAGATTTTTAGTTCTTATCGTTCCACTAGCTTAAAGTTTAAGTCACTTAAAGGAAGAAACTCACAAAAAACAGAATCACCGCGGGACTGTTTTTGCGTGGGCATCCCGTCTGCTCTGCCAAACAGCCTACTAGTGCGGTTTCTGTTCTTCTGTGAAATCAAAGTTACCTTGCGTTCTGTGTGGATAATTTAGGAAACAAAATCAGAACAGAACCAGAAGCTGCAACATGGGGTGAATCTTCATCACAAAAAGGAAGGAGGGCCGGCTTCTCCCGTTTTACCTGGAATTTTTTAGCTTGGCCGTTTGCACAAAGTAAAGGCTTCTCCAAGTATGAGTGCAGGGAAAGATTAAGCTGCTTTCGGTTTATAGTAGACTGCACCGCAGGTTGAGCTGGCTTAGGAATTGATTATGGAACGTAGAAGTTTTGCACCGGCTTGGTTTATGGGTATGGCCGCCGCTTCCGCAGGTTTGCTAATATACGGCGTCTGCACCAACCAAATATGCACCGATTCTTCCAGCAATGCCATCAACGGGCGGACAGAAACGACCATATCCGCCAAAACTACTGTCGGCCTCCACAATCAGTTGTGGATCGACAAAGTCCCAGAGAGCGGCTGGGACAGTTACAATATATACATTTTCATCAAGAAGGGTCAAAAGTTGGGCCTGCAGATAACGGCCGAGTCTTCGTTTAAGCAGATTTTAGAGATATTTGAATACAAAGATAAGACCGCCGGAGAGCTCCAGTTCCATTTTCCACACGATGGCACCAGGGCAGTTAGCTCCTATGTGCTCGAGGATCTGCCTACTCCTGATGGTCCCTTTACAACCAAGCTGATTCTAAACAACGATCCTAAAAACGACAATAAAACCAGCGTTTATTATTCTGGTCCTGAGTTCTCCACCGAAAATTACCAGAATTCGCAACTTCCCGAAAAGGTCAAATTACTCGTAAAAAGCGCTGTCGCTGAAAAGTAACAAGATAAGGAGCTGGGCAGGTTTTGGGATAGTTTGGGAGGCCCGGGGATGGCGGTGTGAAGCTCTTTAAGCCCATCGCCACTGTCTTGGGAGCTTGAGGCGCCCGGGGGGCAGCTTGCCGATTGGGAACTTTGAAAATAGCGGTTTTATCTGACACTCATGATAACCTAGCCAAGTTTCGCCAAGCTTTGCAGGCGGCCGATCGAGCCGGCGTACAGGCTATTGTTCACGCTGGCGATTTTGTGGCTCCCTTTACCTTGGAACCTCTCAGAGAGATAGGGATACCGGTTCATGCCGTTTTGGGCAATAACGATGGCGAAGTTGATGGACTGCGCAGGCGTTTTGCTATTTTGGGCGCTCACTTCTGGGAAGGTCCGGTAGCCTTTTACCTTGGCGATCTCTATGTAAGTCTGCAGCACAAACCCTACAGCGAGGCAGACCTCAACGGTTTCGTTGTACCGGCCCTTCCGCCTCATGTTGAGCAAAGCTGCATTTCCAACAAGAGTAAGCTCTCTGTTACCGAGGAGGGCTTGGCGGGCGTGGACAATCCGGCTTCCCAGTTGCTTCCCCCTCAGGCCCTTTTTATCTTTGGCCATACTCATCATCTGAAGATAGAAAAAAGAACCAACTTAACCCTTCTCAATCCAGGCGAGTGCTGCGGCCTGCTGACCGGGCGAGCTACTATGATCATTTACGATACTTGCAATGGTGTAGCCGAAGTTATAGAGCTAAATTAAAAGCCGCCAAGCAGAAAAAAACATGCATCGTTACAAACCAGATTTATACTGCGCAGACATAACCGATGTTCCCTTCGCCAATTTAGCCGCCAAGAATATCGTTAACATTTGTGTAGATCTAGACAACACTTTAGCTAGGCGTGATTCAGCCGTGGTAGAGGCGCGCCTAGCTAAAGCTTTGGAACAGGCTCAACGAGACAATTATATAAAGAATATCTGCGTAGTTTCCAATATCATCTGGGGCAGCGGTCGCGCCGAAAGGGTTAGGCGCATAGCGGAGCAGTTACGTACCCAACATTATTTTGCCGCTCGTTTCTGGGAGCGTAAGCCCAGCGCCATCCCTTTTCTAGAAGCTATGCGCATGATGCATTCCACCCCCCAAACCACAGCCATAATAGGCGATCAAGTTTTTACGGATATTCTTGGGGGCAACCGCCTGGGCATGTACACTATTTTGGTGCGCCCTTTAGGCCCCGATCATTGGACAACTCTTCTCACTGGGCGCCGACTGCGTGAAGCCGCTCTGCTGGCTCGCTTAGGACTGAAAAAATAGTAATTTTCCGCTTCCATTTGACATTCCCTTGGAGTATAATTTAAGTGGGGTTGTGGGGGGGTGATCTTCCTTGTGTGTAAATTTTTGCTTCGTGCGTAAGGGGTGATAAAAATGCTTAAGAAAGACAAACAGGGCATCGTTTTAGTCACGACCATGCTATGTGTGGTAATGGTTACTATGCTGTTGAGCACTGTGGTCTATTCCAACATAGGCAGTATGAGGCTTTCTTCCAATTTCTACGGTCACGAGGGTGCCCTGATGGCAGCCCAGTCCGGTGTACAGTACGCTATCAACCGCCTCCAAAGCGACATTACCTGGCATGGTGAGCCCACCGAATCCACTGGCAATGCCCCCAGTCTTGATAACGGCTTATCCGTATATGAGGCGGAGGGTAACGTAGTAGGTGAAATAATCAGCGGCGATCATAAGTCTTTTTTCCGCATCAAGTTTAACTATGAAGACGGCGACGATGGATTTGATGGCTTAAAGAACAGCAGCAATAAATATATTCCTTCACCGTATGTTTCCGTTAACAACTTGTACAACAGCACCCCTACCCACATTTATACGGCTTCCGGTACCGGAAACGATGATGTCGGCAAGCTTAAAACGGCAGATATCAGTGGTAGCTCCGGCGAGACTCGCCACAGAGCTATCGATTCAGAGAGTAAGCTCATTACCGGTCAGCCCTTGGATAAATCGACCTGCGCCCTTCTGGTAGAGGGGTTCGACGGCAATGGTGTGCAGAGCTGGACGAAGGACAAAGTTCTAACCTTAGACGTAACCAAACTGGATAGTGGCGCTGAAGTATCACACCGGGTGGTA
>OMRK01000074.1 GCA_900313515.1 uncultured bacterium
AGCGTTTACACCAGTCAGACCCTTTTAGTAATAGTTTCCAGCCAGCCGCGTTTGCCCAAGGTAAGAGAGTTTGTAGATTACGTGCGCAAGCGTGTCCCTTCGCTTTGCGGAGTGGTTCTTAATCTCAACCCGCATCATACTAATGTAATTTTGGGCACCCACAATTCTCTGCTGTGGGGAAACGATCATATTATTGAGGAAGTGGCCGATTTGAAATTTGGCATATCGGCTAATTCCTTCTTCCAGGTTAATATTGAGGGTTTGGAGGCCATTTATGAGGAGATAGATCGGTGCCTTTCGCCGCAATCCCGAGACACTATTCTGGATGCCTACTGCGGAGTCGGCTCCCTGGCCCTGTACATGGCTCGCAAGGTTAAGAAAGTTTACGGCATAGATGAGTGCCAGGCGGCCATTGAAGATGCCGTACTCAACTCCGATTTGAACAATCTTAGCAACACCACTTTCTTGGATGGTACGGTAGAGAAGATCTTGCCAACCCTGTGCAACAAGGGTTCTCTGTTGCATCGCGGCACCCGTTTCAACAGTGCAATTCTGGATCCGCCGCGCAAAGGCTGTGATCCTGTGGTGTTGGACACTATTGCCAAGATGCGCATTCCTCACTTGGCCTACGTTTCATGTAACCCTTCTACTTTGGCCCGCGATTTAGGTATATTGGCTGAGAAAGGTTATGTAACTTTGGACGTTCAGCCCATAGACATGTTCCCCCAGACTTACCATGTGGAAAGTGTAGCCAATATTGTTAGGAAGTAGGACTGGGCAGTCATCTTTTGAGCCTGTTGTGGACAATGTAGGGGTAGACGGATTTATAGATGGTTTTTTGTAAATAGTTAGAACTGCTGTTGGTTCTTAATGAAAAGAAATGAACACCACGGGAAAAGCTGCTGCAAGTGGGTAGGTGACTTTTCCCGTGGTTATTGTGTAGAGACGGCCTCTGCGTCTATCTTTCCAGGTGTTGTGAAGTGCTTGAAAATAAACTAAAGAGGGGCCGCTTGAAGGAGAATAAAAGGTAGTAATGGTTAGTGAAAACATTGCTAAGCTCTTAAATGAGCAGGTTAATCACGAATTCTATTCGGCTTATCTGTATTTGGCTATGAGCGCTTATTTGGCCGAGAATGGCTACGCTGGCATAGCTAATTGGTACTTTGTGCAGTACCGTGAAGAAACTGAGCATGCCCTTTATATTTTCAAGTATTTAGAGAGCGAGGGCGCTCGTGTTGTGTTTTCGGCTGTGCCCAGCCCCGAAACTGATTTTAAGGGCGTGCAGGATATTCTGCAGAAGACTCTCAACCATGAGCGCAAGGTAACGGATCTTATAAACTCCATCGCCAAGGCGGCCTTGAATGAGTCAGATTTTCGAACCCTCGAGTTTATGAGCTGGTTCATTAAGGAGCAGGCCGAGGAAGAGCGCAACTGCAACGACAATCTGGCCAAGGCAGAAATTTGTGGACGGGAGCGGCTCTACATTCTGGACGAATCCCTGGGAGCCAGGGTTTACACTCCCTCCCAGAATCCGCCGATAGTTATCTAGCTGTCACCCTATATTCCCATTGCTAACGCAAGGGGCTTTGCGGCTACATTTGGCAAAACGTTTTAGGGGCGTTACGCGACGCCTTTCAGCGTTTTGAATTGGTCGTTTTGGGCTCTGTAGGCCTCGTATTTTCGGACTTGAGATACGAGGCTTTTTCTGTGGGCTCTTTTTGAACTTGCAGAGTTAGATTTAAGCGCTCCTCGATCTCAAAAAGGCGAGGCCAGGGCAGAACTATCTCCAAGTACATGTCGGCAAACATAAGCTTCTCGCCGGTTATGGCTGAATCGAAGGTTTTTCCTTGCAGCTTTTCCTGCCACAGTCTTTGGGCCCAAGGGATAGCCATGGCGCGAACCTCAACTGAGGCCGGACCAGCCTGGTTTAGCAAAGGGTTAGCTCGAATGTCGATATTTTTGTACTGCCCAGTGAGAGTTTGGCGAATTAAAGCCTGATAGGCATAATCATCTACTAGGCGGGCCATGGTGAAGGCCTGTTGAGTCTTTTCGCTTTCAAGACGTCGGTATGGACTCCAATGGTGACCGCGCACCAAGGCGATCTGCTGAGCACAAGCCTGGGCTATGGCTGTACCCAGGGAGTTTGAGGGTGTGTTCCAGGCTGAATAACAGGCTAGCTGCCACATGGGTAAGTTGTCAATAATTGTTTGAGCAAGGATAGGCTCAGCCCGGTTCACCAGGTGAAGATCGGCTAGGCCGTAGGGGCGTAGACGTCCTTCCTGGGAAAATTTCAGGTCGATCCTTTTTAAAAGCTCTTGGGCGGCTGTTTTAGTTTCCGGTGTGCCTTCCGCTGAAGGTGGCTCAAAAGGTTTATCGGCGGGAGTTTCTACAAAGATCACTGTGCCTGTGCCTTGAGAAGCCTTGGCTTGGCAAATATCCAAATGCCGACGGGCAGTTTCTCCCAGAGTGTAGTATTCCATAGGTGGAACTTTGGCTTCGTAGGTTGGATCCGAATAGATAAGTTCTATATTTGGATAGTAATTGTTGACTTCGGCCAACCAACCGGCGGCAAGGCAGGCACCCAGTTCATCAGCGCCGCACAAAATGGAAACCTTACCTTCCAAGCCAAGTTCATTAACTTCCTCATGCAATTTATTGAGCTCTTCAATGTGTATCCCTTTTGCGGCTGAATCATCCTGGCCTATGATCAAACGATCGATAACACCGCTCTTAGCCAGCTGCAGGAGGTGCTCTGTAACTTGGAAATTACGCATCCGGACAGCTTGATACTCCTGGAAAATTGAGTCCGGAACATTGGCGGGGGGATTTTTTTCATTGCGGCAGGCCCAGTTGCGCAAGGCTGCTTCGTAGGGGGCGGCAGCGGTGGAGGTGCACAAGGAGAGGCGTGGCTGAGTGACTAGAACACGCAGAGAATGACCAGCCTGGGATAACTCTTCCAGTACCTGCAGGTTGTCTAAAGCTTGTTCTAAGCTTGTGGCGCTGGTGCGTGAGGCTAGCAAACCACCGTAGGCCAGCATATCCGCAGAGATTATCATTGTAGAGTTGCCAGGACACGAGCGCAGCCAATCCTTTAATTTGGCGGGATGGCCGGGCGTGAAGGCACTGCCTAAATATACGCGATCGGGGGTTCGCAAAAGTCCCCCTCCAATGCGGGCAATCTGCCCAGGAAAGAGATAATTACAGGGGCGATCATCCAGGGGAAGGTAAAAAGCATTAGGTTGCTCAATTCTAGGTTGGGAAGTCTGGAAAGTGGAAGAGCCAGAACTTGCCACTGGAGTTGCTTCGGTCGCAGTATCTTTGGCTGGATTGGCCAGGCCTAGTTCAACTGAACCCACGATCCAGGCAAACAGTAAACATAAATTAATTAGTAGGCATCTCTTCAGCATGGGCTACATTTAGATTGGTGGGCTGTTTTCTCCTAGCCGTTCCGGGAATAAGCTTTAAAATCCAGAGCGAGCCGAGCCTTACCGTCTTTGTCAAACTAAGCTTTTCCTGCCTAATTTTTGCTTTTTAATAAGTAGGTTTTAAACGTGTCGCAGCGAATCTTAGACCGTTAGCGGAGAGCCGCCATGGAGGGCGGAACTTCTAGCCAAAAATAGCTTTGGCAATAGCTGCAAAGGAGCGTTTTAGGGCCTTGGGAGAAGAACTTAAACTTATACGGACTCCTCTTTACGAAGCTCATCTCCAAGATGGAGCAAAAGTTATCGATTTCGGCGGCTGGGCTATGCCGGTCAATTATCCTAACGGCATTAAGGCTGAGCATTTGACCGTGCGCAATACAGTTGGCATCTTTGATCTAAGTCACATGGGTGAGGTGGAAATCAAGGGGAAGCAGGCCACCGAATTTATTGATGGTCTTGTTACCAACGATGTACGCCGCATTGAGCAGGAACAGTGTCTTTACACCTGTATGTGCCGAGAGAATGGTCATATTATCGACGATCTCATTGTTTACCGTTTTCTTGATCAAAATGACGGCACCCCTTACTATTGGTTAGTGGTAAACGCGGCCAACCACGACAAGGACGTGAAATGGATAATGGAGGCAGGCGAGGCCTTCCGCAGAGAACATGGTCAGGAAGGGCTCGATATTGAGGATCTTTCCATGGCAACGGCTCTGGTGGCCATTCAGGGTCCGAAGGCTCAGGAAACTCTACAGAAGTTCACCCAGACCGACCTAGAATCCATCGGTTACTACCATCTGCGCCGTGGCGATTTCCAGGGCTTGGAAGCGGTGATCTCCCGCACCGGATACACCGGCGAAGATGGCTTTGAAATTTACATCCCTTGGGATAAGGCCGAGCTGGTTTGGAAGCCCTTGCGCGAGGTGGGCTGTGAACCTATTGGCTTAGGGGCCCGAGACACATTGCGTTTGGAGGCCGGTTACTCCCTTTATGGCCACGAAATTAACGAGGAGACTAATCCTATCAACACTTCCCTCGGTTGGGTGGTCCGCCTCAAAGATCGTCAGTTTAACGGTCACGACGCTCTCCAGGCCCAGAAGGATAGCGGTGCGGAAACGGCCATTGTCGGCTTGGTTATGCAAGGCAAGGTCATACCTCGCCAAGGTTACGAGGTGACCGATACTGCAGGAAGCACGGTAGGTCATGTTACCAGCGGCACTTTCTCGCCTTCATTAGGACGCGGCATTGCGCTGGCTCTTGTAGATGTGGCTCATAAAGCTCCGGGAACTGAGCTTATGGTTAAGGTGCGCACCCGTCTGGAGCCTGCCTTGGTTAAGCGTCCGCCCTTTGTGGAAACTCACGTGCGCCGCTAAATAGGCTCAACAGTCGATTAGTATTGAATTTATTGGGGGGGAGAAACACTTAAAAAGGCTATGGTGATTAGCCAAAAAGGAGAGGCTAAGGCAATGATTCCTCAAGATCTTAAGTATACCGAAGAGCACGAGTGGGTGAAGGTTTTAGACGATGGTGTGGCCTTGGTTGGCATTACCGATTTCGCTCAAGAGCAGCTGGGTGATATCGTCTTTGTTGAGCTTCCCGAGGTTGGGGTATCCTTTAAGCAGCACGATCTTTTAGGCACGGTGGAGTCGGTTAAGACTGTCTCCGATATGTTCACTCCGGTGAGCGGCGAGGTTATTGAGGTAAATCCTATCTTGAGTGAAGATAATGAGGGCTTCGCTCCAGAGATTATCAATCAGGACGCTTACGGCCAGGGCTGGATTGCTAAGATCAAGATGAGCGATGTCTCCGAGTTGGAGAATCTCTTAGACGCAGCCGCTTACAAGAAAATTACCGAGGAGGCCTAGTTTAATCGAAATGCCTTATCTTCCGCATACTCCAGACGATATCCAGGCCATGATGGAGACTGTGGGGGTTAAGGATTGGGACGAGCTTTTCTCTTTTATCCCCGAGGAACTGCGTCTCAACCGCCCCTTGGAGCTTCCACCGGCTCTCAGTGAATACGATCTAGTCGATTATTTTAAGAGCCTGGCTGATAAGAATGCCATTTTCAGCAATGGTAGCTTCTTAGGGGCCGGCGCCTACCGCCATTTTATCCCCTCCATTGTTGGGCATATTACCTCTCGCTCTGAGTACCTCACCGCTTACACTCCTTACCAGGCCGAAGCCAGTCAGGGCACATTGCAGACTATCTTCGAATTCCAGAGCCTGATCTGTCGCCTGACCGGCATGGATGTAGCTAACGCTTCCGTTTACGACGGCGGAACGGCGGCAGCTGATGCTGTGATTATGGCCCATGGCCAAACCAGGCGTTCCAAGGTTTTGGTTTCCCGTGGCGTTCATCCGCAAATTCGTGAGGTCCTAGCTACTTATTTAGCTGGAAGTGGCCTAAAAATTGAAGAGGTGCCTTTAAATCCTCAGTCCGGTGAGACGGAGTTAGGTGAGATTGATAAGGATACAGCGGCAGTCCTGGTGCAGATTCCCAATTTCTTGGGTATAGTCGAAGATGGAGCCGCCATTAGTGAGAAAGCTCACCAAGCCGGTGCTTTGGCTATTGTTGAGGTTTCCGATCCGGTCTGTTTGGCCATGTTAGAGGCGCCCGGGGCTTACGGTGCTGATATCTGTTGTGGCGATGCTCAGGCTTTGGGTAATCCTGTGGCCTATGGCGGTCCTTACGTGGGCTTTTTGGCTTGCACCCAGAAACTTATGCGCCGCATTCCCGGCCGCTTAGTGGGTATGTCGGAGGATACGGAAGGTAGGCGCGGCTTCTGCCTGACTCTGCAGGCTAGAGAACAGCATATCCGCCGTGAAAAGGCCTCTTCCAACATCTGTTCCAACCAGGCTCTCTGTGCCTTGGCCACCACAATTTACCTCAGTCTTTTGGGACCTAATGGGCTGTCTAGTGCTGCCCAGAGTTCATTCCAAGCTTCTCAGTATCTGCAGAGGCGTTGCCAAGAGGATCTGCCTGGGTACAGCTTGGCTTTAAACGGTTGCACATACAATGAATTCGTTCTGCGCTGTCCGGAGGGGAAAGCCGATGAGTTGCAGCAATATCTGGCCTGCGAGGGAATCGAGGCTGGATACCTCCTGCAGGAGAGCTATCCTGAATTTAAGGACTGCCTCTTGCTCTGCTGCACCGAGTTAACTAAGAAGGCGCATATCGATGAACTGATCGAGCGTATAAAATCTTTTGAGGAGGCCTAGAAGGTGAACAGTAAAACCATATTTGAAAAGTCTCATCCTGGCCGCGTAGGCACGATGCCTCCTCCAAGCGATTGTCCGGCTGTGCAGGCCTGCGAGGTTATTCCGGCTGCTCGCCTGCGTGGGGCTAAGCCAGAGTTGCCAGAGCTTACCGAGCTGGAGGTCATGCGCCATTTCGTGGGGCTCTCCCAGAAGAATTACTCGGTTGATACCCAGTTCTATCCGCTGGGCTCTTGTACCATGAAGTACAATCCGCGTGTAAACGAATTGGTAGCCTCCTTGCCCGGTTTTACCGATTTGCATCCCTTGAGCGGTTGCCAGCATGTGCAGGGCGCCTTGCAGCTTATGTACGAGCTGCAGAAGGGGTTGGCGGAAATCACCGGTATGGAAGCGGTCACTCTGCAGCCTTCAGCCGGAGCCCATGGCGAGGTTACAGCGCTTTTCGCCATTGAACGTTATTTTAAAGCCAATGGTGAGAACCGCCATATAATTATTGTTCCCGATTCCTCGCACGGAACCAATCCGGCCTCAGCAGCTCTGGCTGGCTTTGAAGTTGTAACTATTCCATCTTCTGCTGATGGTTTGGTCGATCTGGAGGCCTTGAAGGCTCATCTGGGCCCGGAGGTTGCGGCTCTAATGCTGACCAATCCTAATACGGTCGGCCTGTTCGATGTGCATATTAGCGAGATATGCCGCCTTCTGCACGAGGTTGGCGCCCTGGTCTACTACGATGGCGCTAATATGAATGCGCTTATGGGCCTTGCTCGTCCGGGAGATATGGGCTTTGACATGGTGCATATTAACCTGCATAAGACTTTCTCTACGCCTCACGGCGGCGGTGGTCCGGGGAGCGGTCCGGTGGGCGCCAAGGGCGAGTTAGTGAAGTTTTTGCCCGGCCCTACTGTAGTAAAGCACGAAAACGGCTATGTTTTGCAAAAGCCTGAGCACAGTATTGGTCGGGTACGCATGTTCTGGGGTAATTTCCTGGTTATGGTTAAAGCGTGGGCCTACATAAGGGCTCTGGGCGCCGAAGGTGTGAGGAATGCCAGCCGTTTGGCCGTTTTGGCCGCCAATTACATGCGGGTGCGCCTGCAAGAGGCTTACGAGTTGCCCTTCAAGCGGGTTTGCATGCACGAGTTTGTGCTGTCTGCCTCCAAGCTCAAGAAAGAGAAGGGGATTCATGCCCTGGATGCCGCTAAAGCGCTTTTGGAGCGAGGGTTCCATGCTCCTACTATCTATTTCCCGCTCATTGTTGAGGAAGCCTTAATGATTGAGCCTACAGAGACGGAAAGCAAGGAGACTATGGACGCCTTCGTTGAGGCCATGTTGGAGATTGCTGAGCATGAGAGCGGCGAAACCCTGCATGCGGCGCCGCGCGGTTTGCCAGTAACTCGCCTGGACGAAACTCAGGCGGCTCGTAAGCCTGTGCTTAAGCAGTAAAGCTTGGCGAGCGTTTAAGACTATGCAGTCGAACTTCTTAGGTAGATATGCTCCCTCCTCTTGGCGTTATATCTTAGATCCTGCTTTGAGCGGTCAGGCCAATATGGATCGGGATTACAGGTTAATGGAGGAGTGTTGCCAGCCGACTTTGCGCCTTTACGCTTGGGAGCGGCCTACGCTAAGCTTGGGCCGCAACCAGCGGGATAACTGGATTGATCGTGCTCTTTGTCAGGAGCACGATGTGGAGGTGGTGCGCCGTCCCACCGGGGGGCGGGCTCTCTTGCACCTGCCCAGTGAAATCACCTATGCGGTAATATTGCCTCAGGTGGGTGAGGTGGGCGTGCAGCAGGCCTTTACTGATATCGCTTGGGTTCTGGCTCAGGCTCTGTTAAGGCTGGGGCTTCCGGTAACTCCAGCCACCTCCGGGCACATTCCCGGCAGCGCCTCCCACCCTTCATGTATGGCAGTTACGGCGCCTGGTGAGGTAACCGTAAACGGGCGCAAGTTTGTAGGTAGTGCTCAGGTGCGCCATGAAGGCAATCTTTTGCAGCATGGCGTGATTGTGCGTTGCTACGATAGAGAGCTTTTGCAGCTTCTAATTCCTGGCGCCGAGCCGGGAGTGGACCTGCAGGAGCTGGGGTTTGCTGAGCTTAAGCCCGAACAGATTGTTTCTGCTTGGCAGAAAGTTCTGGCCGAAAATTTCGGTTAATCTCTCTTGGGTGTGGTGAAGTGCCGCTCGGTATTTGCCGCACCCAAGTTGTTTTTGTAAGTATTTAGAGCTTGATTATTTTTTGGGGATGCTGAAATAATGGAAACTAAAAATTCAGGATTGCTGATAATTTTTTCCGGTCCATCGGGCGCAGGTAAAGGAACCGTTTTGCAACGCCTTTTTGAGTTGCGCTCCGACTGTGTGTGCTCCGTTTCCTGTACCACCCGAGCTCCCCGGCCCGGCGAAGTTGATGGAGTAAATTATCATTTTATTTCTACAGAAACGTTTGATAATTGGGTAGAGCGGGATAAGTTCATTGAATGGGATCGTCACTTCAGCGCCTCTTACGGGACTCCCAAGGAATTTGTGGAGGAGCAGCTGCACAGTGGAAAGCATGTCTTTTTGGAGATCGATGTCAATGGCGGTCAGAATGTCATGCGCAAAATTCCCGGGTGTCTGAGTATCTTTTTGATGCCGCCTTCTTGGGAAATTTTGGAAGACCGTCTGAAGGGTCGAGGCACGGAGACCGCCGAGCAGTTGGAGAAGCGCTTCAGTAGAGCCCGTTTCGAGCTGGATAATAGACAGCATTATGCTTACACGGTAATAAACGATGACGTAGATCGGGCCGCTCAGCTTATCAGCAGCATCATAGATGCCGAAATGGCCCGCACGCAGCGAGTGCCATCATTTCAGTACAATTAAGACCGTTTATTTTAGACATCAGAGCGGGGGTCGGATACATGTGTGCCACAAAATTTGATGCTTGCAATAATAAGCGTGTGGGGGATCGCTTCGAGTTTGGGCGTTATCCGCAAGGCGCCAACGGTGAAGTTCAGCCCATAACCTGGCGAGTTTTGGAGCGCGACTCCGATAGTGTGTTAGTTATCGCCGAGCAGGGGCTAGACGCTAAGTGCTATAACGGACAGCGTTGTGGCGTAACCTGGGCGGATTGTACCTTGAGACGTTGGCTGAATGAAGAGTTTTTTAAGGAAGCTTTTAATGAACAAGAGCGATCTTTGATCAAAACGAGCAATTTAGCTAACAACACGGGGCCCTCTACGGAGGATCGCATATTTTTGTTGAGTGTCGATGAGGCTAAGAGTTTTTTTGCAACCGACAACGATCGTGCCTGTAAACCTACTAACTATGCCGTAAAGAACGGTGCGTACAAAGCAGGTTCACTTTTTTCGTTTCTATTTGGTGGAATTGCAGGAAATGCTTGGTGGTGGCTTCGTTCCAGTGGTTACGGTAATTTGCGCGCGGCGGTCGTTTTCAGCAGCGGCGGCATCGGCGATAACGGTGACGGTGTTATCCGCTCCGATGGTTCTGTTCGTCCTGCTCTTAGACTTGCTCTCTAGAGAGTTTATTTTTGATTTAGCGTGATTACTAAGCTTAGCCGCAATGTCCTTGCTTAATAACGGGCCTTTTGTCCCCCCCCAGAATGAGCTGAATAATAAAATCTTCACAAGTTCTGCGCTTATAAGTGACTCAGCGCCTCTAGTCCGGCCTCCAGGTAAGCTTTTTCCAGTAACACGTTCTGGGCTACGCCTTGAGGAATAGGGCCGTCCGCTGTTTGG
>OMRK01000002.1 GCA_900313515.1 uncultured bacterium
AATTGTTAATTGCTAATTGTTAATTCTGCCCGCACCCATGCCCCCCACGCTTAATTTCTAATTACGAATTACGCATTAAGCATTACGAATTATCAATTCCTAATTGTTAATTGCTCATTGCTTCCCAGAGGTGTTGGCAAAGTTTTGCAGATCTTTGAGGCGGTCGCGCAAAATCTGCAGATCGGAACTTAAGGAGAGTCCCATATAACGGCGAGCTGAGCCAAAATCGCCAGTTATAGTGTAAAGTTGGGCCAAACCGTAATGAGATTCGGGTAATTTGGCAAAATACTTAAGAGCTAAGTCCCAAGCTTGCTTGGCCTTGGTAAGCTGACGCATCAAAAGAGCTGCTCGGGCCACGTAATGAAGCGTGTAAGCGTTTTCTTCATTTTCTTCTAAGGCAGTGTCTATGTACTGGGCGGCTCTACTTACCGCTATAAGCTCATCAAGACTTAGCCGCGTTCCTTTGGGGTGGGCTAGCTCGATAATTCCCAAAGAGGCTTCTCCCAAGTCGTAGGCGAGTTGGTTAAGATGGGGGTCTTTGGTGTAAGCGGTCAGCAGATCTTGCCTAGCTTCCCGCAGAGCCTGTAAGCATTCTGTTTTGTCGTCACCGGCTGCATCGTGGAGATCCCAGGCTTTCTTGAGCTTACTGCTCCCTTTGGAGGCCCATAAAATAGCCGCGCCGGGCAGAGCGCTCAGTTTGTCTGCTTCTTCCTTATCCTTGACCTCTGCCTCGGCTAACTTTTCCTTGAGTAGGGCTGGAGATATATAGTCCGAGCCACTTTCCTCCCGAGTTTCGACGGTTGCTGCCTCCTGTTCGGCTAGTTTAGGCTCAGTTTCAACCTTAGCTTCGGCGGTTGCTTCCTCTTTTTCGATTGGTTTAGGCTCGGTTTCGGCCTTAGCTTCGGCAGTTGCTTCCTCTTTTTCGGCCGGCTTGACTTCAGTTTCGGTCTGAGTTCCGGTGGCCTCTGTTGTGTCTGGCGCGGAACTAGTTTCGGCAGCCTCTTGGCTTTTTTTCTTTTTCTCGCTGGGCAAAACTAAGATGGTATTGAGATCGTTGTCTATGTTAGGTAGCTCGCGAGAAAATACATATTCCTCCACAGCTACGGCAAAACGTGTGAGAACTGGAGGAGAAACGGTCAGATCGAAGCGGCCCTGCTCAGGATAGATAATGGCCAGAGCCTTTTGGGGATTGTTCTCCCGCAGGTGGAGTAGAGCTTTGGCGGTGGGAGCAGCTTGGTTCTGGGGAGAAATTTTATCCAGTTTATCTAAAAATTTGTGAGCCTGCTCAAACTGGCCCAAATCTGTGGCGGCAATGGCGGCAAAGAGTGGGGTTGAAGGGTTCTGTGGATCGAGTTCCTCAGCTTTGGCAAAGGAAGCCGCCGCTTCTTGAGGAGTGCCTAATTCTAAGTAGGCCAAGCCCACCTGAATCCATTCACGGCAAGTTTGAGCCTTTTGGCGCGCTTCTGTAAGGGAAACTTCTGCCTGCAATTTGTCTTCTTGGCTGAGGATTAGACCATTTCCGAGGTATCTAAAAGCTCGGTCGGTTAGGCGCATCGATTTGGACATACAAAAAAATTCTTCCTTTCAAGAACTAGTTTTAAATTCTTATTAACCAGCGCCGCTGGTCTTTTTGCCCTTATGGATGGAGGGCGGCCTTTCACCAGAGAGCAGACTATTGGTGTAGCGACATCGGGCGGGAAGGCGTATGGTGAGACTGTTGCTTAAAGCCATAGCCTTGAGAGGTGGTTGCCAGGAGGCCAAAACCCCATCCACTCTCACCGCTACATGTTTAGGACCTGCTATGGTTATTTTTTGAGCTTGAATATAGCGAACACTGGTAGAACTGTTGATATGTCGGCCAAAATAGAAGAGTGGGGTCATCAATAAAAATTTAAGCTTATTTAAACGGGAGACTATGCAAATATCAAGCAAGCCGTCATTCATCTTTGCGTTAGGAGCTATCTGGACGCCCGAGCAGTAGCAACGTGAATTGGCTACCGTAATTTGCAGTACATCGTTTACTTTTTGGCGTTGTCCGTCAATCTCCAAAGTGTAATTTTGTGGTGTAAAATCTAAAATTGAGGCCAAACCCACTCGCAGGCCCATGATCCAGCGTCCAATTCCCACGGGTTCCTTACGGGGAGCCTTGGACCAAGCATGCGCGTCTAAGCCAATGCCTATGCTTTCTGTAAAAAGGGGACCGTTCTCAATTTTACCTAAGTCTATCTTACAGTTCACTCCACCGTCTACAGATAGGCTCAGACATTCCAGGGGATCGGGAGGAAGATAAAGACTGGTAGCTAAATTGTTGAAAGTTCCCAGAGGTAGTATTCCTAGGACTGATTTGCTGGTGTGGATGCCTTGGAGAACCTCCCGCACGGTGTCATCGCCGCCGGCTGCAAAGATCAAGCGGCCTTTAGCGGCTACAGACTTGGCTAGTTCGGTGGAATGGCCGGGAAACTGGCTCACAAGTATATGGCCGCCGTTACTTTGGGCAAACTGGGATAGTAGGGGAAGGAAGCGCTCACCCCTGCCAGCCCCGGAAGATGGGTTTAATATGATATAAAACTCTTCCAGGTGGTCGCTCTCCAACTTGAAACCAACTCCATTGCCGTGTAAAAATTTCCCTCAGGCCAATCCGCCTCTAAAAGCTGCTCGCCCCCAATGGCTTCGCAAGCGCGGAAAAAATTCCCTACTAGCCTTAGGAATCGGTAGGCTCTGAAGGATCCAATTCATGCAGATAATTGACTATTTTGGCTGCCAATTTGGGGCCCAATCCGGGCAGGCGCTCCAGCTCCTGAGCGGTTGCTCGCTTGAGGGAGGCTAAATCGGTAAAATGGGTGCGCAGAAGTTTTATATATTTTTCTCCCAATCCGGGAATTTCGGCTAAAGTGGAATTAAACATGCCTTTGCCTCGCAGGCTGCGATGGAACGTTATCGCGAAGCGGTGGGCTTCATTGCGCAGATGAGTTACCATGTTGTAAGCTGGAGAGTTGAGAGGTAAAAGGATAGATTCGGAACTGCCCGGCCTAAAAAGCTCTTCCTCGCGTTTAGCCAGACCGGATAAGGCAATGGAGTGCTCCAGGCCTGCCTCTTTAATGACTTCTATGGCTACCCCCAACTGGCCCAAGCCGCCATCGACAATTATAAGCTCTGGAGCAGTTTCTAAACTCGGATCACGCTTAACTTTTGTATCACAGGCTTGCGGAATTAAACTGCCAGAAATGTGGGAGAGGCGACGTCGCAGAACCTGGCGCATCATGGCGAAATCGTTGGGGGTGTCCAAGCCCTGAATTTTAAATTTGCGGTAATGGGAGCGGTGGGGCAAACCATGCTCAAAAACCACCATAGAGCCCACCGCATATTTGCCCTGAATGTTGGAGATATCGTAGCATTCCATGCGCAGGGGCAGATGCTCCAGTTGCAGAGCTTCTTTCAGCTCTTTTACGGCTTCTTGGCGAGTCTGGTGCATAGAGGGGGAGTGCAATTCCTCATCCAGACAGCGCCGGGCATTCTCCTGAGTCTTGGCCAGGAGTTTCTTCTTCTCACCGCGCTGGGGCACGGTCAATTTAACCTTATGGCCTGCCAAGCTGGAAAGCCACTCCTCCAAAAGAGGGGCATCGCTGGGTAAAGTCTCCACCACAATAAGCGTTGGAGGTTGTCCATTTTGGGAGTAGTATTGTTGCAGGAAGCTTCCCAGATCGGTGGGCAGATCGCTGCCCAATTGGGATTCTAGGATAAAACTCTGCTGGCCTTGCAACCTACCTTCCCGCACCTGCCAGAGCAGGGCGCAGCAGAGGAAGCCGCTCTTGTCGTAGGTTAAACTTACATAATCTTCATCAAGATTGTTAGTAAAGATAATTTCCTGCTTTTGGGTTATAAGCTCTAACCCCTTGAGTAAATCGCGTAATTGAGCGCAGCGCTCGTAATTTAATCTGGCCGCCTCCTTGTGAATTTGGACGCTCAATTTGCGGGACAGTTGGCCGGTATGTCCACTGAGACACTTCTTGGCCATCTCCACTTGTTGAGCATACTCTTGAGGTGATACTAAGCCGCAGCAGGGAGCAGTGCACAGCTTTATGTGGTAGTAAAGGCAGGGCCGGGAGCGAGGCTTGTCCAGCTTCTCATGGCAGGGACGCAGCTTGAAGAGTTTCTGCACCAGCCTTTTTGTCCGCCTCAAGGCCAGGCCTTCTATGGCGTAGGGGCCGAAATAGGTGCTCTTTTTGCGTCCATTGGTGCGTACAATGCGCAGGCGCGGAAATTCCTCAAAGGTGGTTAGCTCCAAATAGGGGTAGCTCTTATCGTCGCGGAAGAGAATATTGAAATAGGGACGGTATTTCTTGATAAGGATGTTCTCTAAAATTAGGGCTTCCATCTCTGTATTGACGGTGATAATGTCAAAATTGCATACCAAACTGACCATCCAGCGCGTGCGGTCGGCCAGTGTGTGAGAATGGAAGTAGGAGCGCACCCGGTTCTTCAAGCAGGACGATTTTCCCACGTAGATAACTCGGTGGCGTTCGTCCCGCATAAGGTAAACACCGGGGCAGGAAGGTAACGTTTCCAGTTTCTCGGGCAGAAAGGGATGACTGTTCTCCTCGGAAATGGGGAGCTCTTCCTCAACCTTTACATCGCGTGGGCGCGGAAGCTTGGGGGCAGACGCCAGCCCGCCTCCCGCGCCGTTCCTCTTGTGGTCACTTGCTCTGCTTATCTTTAGCCTCTTTCTCTTGCTCTTCTTTTTTAAGCTTATCTACTAAAGCTTCGAAATCGGCCTTTTCTTTGGCAATCTGTTTGCTTATTTCGGGAGAATTTTCCCATTCTTTGGCTAAGTTCTTGGCGTTTTCGAGCGTGGTTGCGCTGATCTCGTTACCGACCTTTTCTTTTAACAGCAGGTCTGCTTCCTTAACCGCCAGCTTCAGTAACAAATCCTTATCGTTGCCCAGCTTGTTGCTGACAACCGACTCAAATTTAATATCCGGCTCGATGCCTTTCAAATGTATATCCTTGTTCTTGGGAGTCAAATAATGGGCTATGGTAAGCTTGATGGCGCCGCCGCCAGTCAGGCTTTCTATGGTTTGTACGCTACCTTTGCCGTAGGTGAGCTCTCCGAGAAGCAGGGCTCGAGAATAGTCACGCATGGCGCCAGCGGTAATCTCGGAGGCACTGGCGGAAAAACCATTTACCAGAACGATAAGGGGCATTTCATTGGTCTTTTTGGTGTTGACTTCATGAATTTCTTCCGTACTAAATCTGGGGTTAACCACGCTGGTTATCAGTTTTTTGTAAGGCAGAAACTCGGAGCACAATCCTATGGCAGCGTTGATGTAGCCGCCGCCGTTGTTGCGCAGGTCGATAATTAAGACTTTAGCACCATCCTTGACCACCTTATCTAAGGCGTCCGAAAATTCTTTGGTAGTTTCGGCGCCGAAAAAGCGCACCCGCATGTAGCCTACGTCTTTGTTGATAATTTTAGTGGAGACGCTGGGAACATGTATACTGGCTCGCTCTAAGGCGACCTCAAAAGTACGCTGGCCACGTTGCAGAGTTAAAACTACCACGCTGCCGATCTCGCCACGGATCAAGGCCGAGGCTTCAGACACATCCAGGTTAGCTGTTTTCTTGCCATCTATAGCCATTATCTTGTCGCCAGGTAGGATATCTTTTTTGGAAGCTGGAGTACCGTCAATTGGCTCTATAACGGTAAGTTGGCGGTTGTTGCGCAGATCGGATTCCAAGTAGATGCCCACACCACCGTAATTGCTATCTCCCAAGCTCTCGCTCATAGCTTTTATAGATTTAGGAGATATGGCTGCACTGAAAGGATCGCCGGTTGCGTTTACCATTCCATTTAGGGCCGCGTAAAGGAGGTAGGTTTTGTCTAAAACTACAGGCTTACCATCTTCATCCTTAACTAGATCGTCTTTATCGTCCTTGTTGCTATCTTTGCTAAGCTCATTTTTGTCCGAATTGAGCTGCTCCTGTCTCAAGGCTTCCGAACTGTTTTCTTCATGCAGAGCCTGAAAAAATTCCCTCTCAAAGGACATATCCTCGTAGGCTTCATTAGCCCGTGCCTGCTTGGTATCGGCCTGAGTTTTTTTATCGCCTTCTTTGTCCTTCCTCGCTTTGCGCTGAGCCTCAAGCTTCTTGGTAGTGGCTTCTATGGTCTTCTTCATCTGGCTGCGGTGCAAAAGCCTCTGCTCTTTAGGTAAGGCCTCCACCTTGGCCAAGAGTTCGGAGAACTTAAATTCAAAAACCCTAATAAGCTCATCATTGGTAAATTCTTTGGCCTGGGCATCGGTAAAGTTTTTCAAACGCATATCCCCGTGGCCGAACTTATCCATGGTGTAATTTATCATATCTATTGAGCAGTTGATAAGTTCAAGCGTGCTTATATCGCGGATATACCTGCTCTTGATAAATTTAATTGTCTCACGCAGTTGGGGAACGCGTGAACTATCGGTGGCATTATCCAGAGAGACTCCCATCTCACTGACAGACGAGAGGGGAGAATCTTTACTGAACAATTTATCGCCCTTTATGGCCAGAGGTATAACCAGTATGAGAATTAAAACACTTAGGGCGCAGTCGATGATGATGCGCTTTATATTGGGTTTGGCCTTCTGTTCTACTGCCATCGTGTAAAAAAAATCTCCTCTGCCCCCACGGGAAAGAAACTGCCGATCCTATGCCCCTGCTCTCAGGATCAAGCCGGAAGTCGCCAAATCTTCGGGCAACCCTATCCTTGGGGCTACCCGAATGCTTCAGCCTTGTTTAATGCTCGAAGGCCGGAGTTAAAGTAAATTTAAACGTATGCTCCAGACCCTTGGAATCGCTTACTCTCACAACGTCTAAAATATTAGGGCCGTGGACATCGCTGTCCCGCTCCACAATGCTGTAAGGCTTGGCCTCTTTTAACGCCTCTTCTATGTATTGAGTCTCCTCTACAACGCTGTTAACCAAAATGGTTCCATCGGCCAGGGTACTGCCGGAATGGGGCTTAGGGTTAGCTTCTTGCTCGTCAACCATCGCCTTTATGGTTTCCAAAGCTTTCTGCAGCTGGGTATCTTTAGCATGGTCCAAGTAGAGCTCTGGCTCCATCTTATCGAGTTCGATATCCGGTTTCAAGCCGGCCTTGTGGAGGTCGTGGCCTGCGGGGGTGTGGTAGTGGGCAGTGGTAATTTTGAAAGCGGACGTCTTGTCTCTGGGGAATTGATAAGGAAAGACCTTCTGAACGCTACCTTTGCCGAAGGATTTCACTCCTAACAAACGACCGCGCTTGAGATCGCGGATGGCGCCGGCGGTAATTTCGGAGGCGGAGGCAGAACTGTCGTTAATCATAACGATCAGGGGTTTCTGTGAGGAATGCAGGCTGGGGTGTGAGTAAATTACTTGCTCATCGCCCTTGCCGTTTACAATGGAGACAATACGGCTGCCAGTTTTAACAAACTGTGAGCAAACATCTACAGCTGCCGACACGTAACCGCCCGAGTTGAAGCGCACGTCTATTATGTAGGCTTGGCAATTTTTGGCCTCCAGATCGCGCATGGCTGCTTCTATCTCCGAGCCGGTGCTTTCGCCAAAAATGGTAAGGGCCAAATATCCGATTTTGACCCCGTCTTTCTCCAAGACTTCGCTCTTCAAAGAGTCCACGTGAATAATCTCTCGGGTGAGAGTAGTTTTAAAAATGTGTCCGGAGCTGGGGCGGCGGATGGTGAGAACCACCTTGCTGTTGGGCTCGCCACGCAGAAGTTTAGAGCACTCCACCAAGCTCATTCCGTAGGTTGACTTACCGGAAATCTCTCTAATTTCATCGTTGGCGCGGAGACCGACAGAAGCAGCTGGCCCCTTGTCCATAACCCTTTGGATAACCAAAACTCGGTCCTTCTTGGGATCGGTTTCCTTGCCGCTAAGCTGCATAACTATGCCTACACCGCCAAAATTACCGCCGCTCATCTGCTCGTTTAAGTTTTTGTATTCCTCTGGATCCATGTAAACGGTATAAGGATCGCCGGTGGCATACATGATTCCCCGCAGGGCAGCAATGGTGAGCTTCTGATCCTTCATAAGGTTAGGATAACGTTTGGCGGCCTCGGTGAACTGGCTACGCAGAGCCTTATTAGCGGCCTCAGGGGTGGAATCTTCATCTATGTCATTGAAAATGTTCGAATCAACCTTAGAATCTTCCAGGAGCATCATCATGCCCTTGAAAGCGTCGTTGGTAATTTTACCGGGCTTGGCCTTTTCGCGAGCTTCCGTTTTTACCAAAATTACCGCCTTATCCAGCATGTTTAAGGCATCTTCCATGTCTTGCTCAGAAGGCTTGTAGGTAGTTTTAGGAACGTTGGCTGCTTTGTTGCCTTTATCGGCCTTTTGGGCTGCTAGATCTTGATTCTTTGTGTCTGACTGTGAATTGGCCTTATTTGATTTTAAATCGCGCTGAGAATCCTCCAGCGGTTGGCTCTGACATGATTTGGCAAAAGGCGCTGCTGCAGGGGTTCCTTCGACCGGGAAGGCCCAGGCCGACCAAGCGGATGAGACTACGAAAATTGTAGATATAATCACAGACGCGAAAGCGTTCTTCAGATTCATATATGGAAACTCTCCTGAAAATTGACTTAAAACCGGTCGCTCCCTTCGCTTCTCAGCTAAAGGGGCCTGCCCAGAAGGCAAATTAAGAATTGTATATGGGCGTGGCGCCGTTTAAGCCAGGCTTGTGTTTGGGGGGCGGACACAATGAGGAACTTCTCTAGTGTGGAGCTTTTCAAGGCTTTAGGTCGGGCTATTGTCTGTTTTTGTACTTGTTTTGGAGACGAACTTGGGCAGAAATAGATGAGGTGAGGAGTATCAGCAGTGGATTGTTTACAATTTTTCAATAAAATGCTGAGACTTTGTGATCGTTTTATGGTTGAATGAGCAGGATGGCGGGGGGGGGTCTGTTTAAATTTATGGCATTACTGTACGAACTAGGGAAAGGTCAGTTACTAGGAATATGAAGCGAGGTCGAAAGTTGTTAGAGTTTTTTGGGATGCCCAAGTGCTTGACCCGAAATAGGGTTGGCATGTTATCAAGGTTTTACAGCATTTTTATCCTAGGTTTGATCGTGTTATTTGCGATTAATGCTGCTGGATGTTCTTACGGAAAGAGGCATGGTCGGGCTTACTCTTCCACTCACGGAACGGCGGTCGGTTTTACCGTGTCTCCGGCCTCGTCCATGTTGGCTCCTGAAATGTCGGTACAGCTTCATGCCTTTGCCACTTTCAAGGATCATTTCAGCGAAGATGTTTCATCTTACACGACCTGGACCGTTTCCGATAAGCAGCTTGCCTCTGTTGATGGGAACGGTCTGGTAAAGGCCTTGTCTGTAGGTACGGTAACCGTCGAAGCCGAGTTCGAAGATTTCAAGGCTGTTGCTCAAATTTTGATCACCAACGGTGTGTCTGAAGGTTACATTACGGTGTCTTCTCAGGGCATAGTTGAAGGTGATTTGTCGGTGATCGATGGAGTCAGCGAGCACTTGCATGTTTATCAAAATTTAGAGGACGGCAGCAGTGTTGAGATAACCGACTCCGTGAAGTGGGATAGTAGCAATCCTGGTGTTGCCTACATGTCCGATGATGGAGTGCTGTGTACGGGCGCCCCTGGCCAGGCCTTTATAACCGGCGAAATTGACGATGGAACGGTTGTTGCTCAGTTCACGGTTAATGTAAGCGAAGCTCAGTTGCTTTCGATAAGTCTTAACCGAAGTGAGATCACCATTGCTGCAGGTTATTCCGATTCTTTAATCGCTTTAGCTAGCTTCGATAATGGAACGACTCACAATATCAACGATGTGGCGACTTGGAGTAGCTCCGATCCCAGTGTGGCCTCGGTAAGCCTGGAAAATAATGACGGTAAAACTGTTGTTAAGGTGAATGGCCTCAAGCAGGGTCAAACTGTGGTTACGGCTACTTTTAGAGATAAGTCGGCTCAGTGCCAGGTGGAGGTTAACGCTCCCAAACTGGTGAGCCTGTCTTTCGACCAGGGTCACGAACTTAGCATAGCCAAGGGACTTGGTGTTGGGGTTACCGTTACCGGTGGTTTCAGCGATGGTACTTCCCGCGATGTGACCTCTTACGTAACTGTAAAGCCCGAGCAAGAGCAGGTCGTTGCTGTTGAGTCCGGAGATGTAATCACGTTGAAGGCTCTAACTGTTGGTGAAACCAAGGTTACAGCCGAGAAGGATGGCTGTAAAGCGGAGCTTAACGTGACTGTAACCAAGGCGGTGGTTACCGCTTTAACGATCAGTGGTGAGGATACCGTAATTGCTGGAAGAAACATCACTTTAACTGTTACTGGAAATCTTAGCGATGGTACGACCGGAGTTGAGATAAATCCGGAGTTGTGGACTTCGAGCGATACGACACTTGCTATGGTGACCGAAGGAGTGGTGTGGGGCCTTAAGCCTGGCACCGTTACTATAACTGCTAAGGTAGGTGATGTGCAGGCAACAAAAGAGGTTACCGTTGAAAATGCGGTTGTAACCGACCTGTCTATCGTTGCCGATTCTACATCCACGGCCATTGGTCAAAGCCTGAATTGGGGAGTCAGGGCCGTCTTTAGCGATGGTTCCGTTAGCACTGAGGTCTCCCCTGAGTGGAGATCTGAGCAGCAAACTATTGCCACGGTATCTGATGGTGTAGTAACTGGTGTTGATATCGGAACGGCGACCATAGTTGCTTCTTTAGATGGTGTTGAGGCCAGTAAGGATGTTAACGTTTTCAGCGAGATCACTTCACTGAGAGTTCAATTGAGAGATGAGACTCAGGGCACTGCCGTGATACTTGGTGAAGATGTGCAACTGGATGCTATTGCCGTATACAGTGATGGCAGTGAAACTACGGTCACGGGCGATGCCGGTTGGCTCTCCAGTGACCCTGATAAAGCCCTAATTACCGGTGGTTTGGTGAGAGGGCTTCAAGTTGGTACTTATACCATCACAGCCAGGTACAATGGCCACGAAGACAGCATTGACATACAGTTCAGCGATGGTTACATTCAGGTTGAGCCTTTAGCGATGTTGGAGGGCAATACCTGGGTAATTAATACCGATAATATCTTGTACAAACTTGGTTTGTACGATGAGGTAAGAACTGAGCTGATAAATAAAACGGGCAGTGATTACAGCTGGAACTACCACAAGTACAAGTATCACGTCTACAAAGATTCCGTTGAAGTTACGAATTTTGAAATTCCCGACGGTGTTATCGTGCTTGATGGTGGCCGTTACAAGATTAACGGTATTGCTACAGAAGCGTTCAGGGATTGTTTGAGTCTCAACTCGGTGACAATGCATGACAATCTCACGTATATTGGCGAGCGGGCCTTTTACGATTGCTTTAATTTAGAAACGCTTACTGTTCCCGACAGTGTTACTCGTTTGGGTGAGTATATCTGCTTTAGGTGTACCAGTTTAACTTCGGTAAGTCTGGGCGATGGCATCACTAGTATCAACTCTAATGCTTTCAAACGGTGTTGGGAGTTGCGTTCGTTGAAGTTGCCGGCTAATGTCGTATATATTGGCCATTACGCGTTCCAGTTTTGCAGGAGCTTGGAAGAGGTGGAATTGCCGTTGAGCTTTGATGAATGTGGCGAGCATGCCTTTGCTAGCTGCACTAGTTTGCAATCGGTAGTTTTTGCTGAGGGAGAGCGGACATCTAGTGTTGTTATCGGTGTCAATGCTTTCTCGGATTGCACACAGCTTGAAATCCATGTTCCCAACCGAGTGACATATATAGGTAACAGTGCGTTTTCGAAGGTAAAGCATGTGTGGTATTACGGTGAGGCTAGCGGTAAGCCGTGGGGTGCTGTACTGTTCAAC
>OMRK01000012.1 GCA_900313515.1 uncultured bacterium
TAATTGCTAATTGCTTTCTGCCTAACTATTCTTTTTGGCTACCAAGTTAAGTAGAAGGATTTCTGCCCGGTTTCTGGTAACTAGGGCCGTTTCGATTGGGGAATTTTTTTCTAATAAATAACAAAAACATACTACCACCTTGCAGGGCAGGCGCCCAACGTTACAGTTTTAGGCCAAGATTAACCGCGTAACGCGGGTGATTGGGGCCGAAGCTACTTGGAGCAGGCTTAAGCAGAAACTGTCGGGTGGGAAGGGAAAGGCTAATCAGTATATGACTTGTTGTGAGAATTGGCGTGAGAAGCTGACCGATAAAAAGGCCACTTACCAGTTTGAAGAGGGCAACGCCCAGATGCGTGGCATTTTAGGCGGTAAGGGCGCCAACCTGGCAGAAATGACCCGTATGGGCATTCCGGTTCCTCCCGGCTTCACCATCACCACTGAAGTTTGCAACATGTACTACGAGTTGGGCAAGATCATGCCTCCCGGCTTGAGTGAGGAGATCGAGGAGCAAATCCAAACCCTGGCCAAGAAGATGGGCAAGGGCTTTGGCGATGCTAAGAATCCCCTTTTGGTTTCCGTACGTTCCGGCGCAAAATTCTCCATGCCCGGTATGATGGACACCATTTTGAATTTAGGCCTTAACGATGAAACCGTGAAGGGCTTAGCCGAGCAGTCCAGCGACGAGCGTTTTGCCTACGATGCTTACCGCCGCTTCATCATGATGTTCTCCGACGTGGTCATGGAGTTACCCAAGTCTGAGTTTGAAAAGATTCTGCGTGCTAAGAAAGATGCCGAGGGCGTCAAGGAAGATTCCAAGCTCTCCGCCGCCTCTTTGAAAGAAGTTGTTGAGCTCTACAAGAAGTTCTTCAAGGAAGAAAAGGGCTTTGACTTCCCCCAGGACGTGCACAAACAGCTGGCCGAGGCCGTTCTGGCGGTCTTCCGCTCCTGGATGAACGAGCGCGCCATCATTTACCGCAACCACGAGAAGATTCCTCACAATTTAGGGACGGCCGTGAACGTACAGGCCATGTGCTTCGGTAATATGGGTGAGAATTCGGGCACTGGCGTGGCCTTCAGCCGCGATTACAACGATGGTACCAAGGGCCTGGTCGGCGACTTCCTCCTCAACGCTCAAGGTGAAGATGTGGTGGCCGGTATCCGCAAGGTTTCTCCCATTGCCGCTTTGAAGGACACCATGCCGGAGAGCTACGATGCTCTCAACAAGATTGCCGCCAACCTGGAGCTTCATTACAAAGACCTTCAGGATATGGAGTTCACTATTGAGAGAGGTCGCCTCTTCATGCTGCAGACCCGCAATGGTAAGAGAACTGCCGCCGCGGCCGTAAAGATTGCCGTAGACATGGTGCATGAAGGCCTTATCACTAAAGAAGAAGCCGTCATGCGCGTGGCTCCTTCCCAGTTAGACCGCCTGCTCCACCCCTTCATCCCTGAAAAGGCCAGAAAGCAGGCTCAGGCCGATGGTAGCCTGATTGCCAAAGGTACAGCTGCCTCCCCCGGCGCTGCCTGTGGTCGCGTAGTCTTCGATAAGCACGAGGCCGTGCGCGTTTCCCACGAAGCTCCTGTTATTATGGTGCGTGTGGATACTACCCCCGAAGACGCCGCTGGTATGCTGGTGGCCAAAGGCATTCTGACCTCAACTGGCGGTCCTTCATCTCACGCGGCTCTGGTAGCCCGCGGCTGGGGTATCCCCTGCGTGGTCGGCTGCGAAGCCCTGCACATCGATGCCGAGAACAAGAAGGTTACCGTGGGCGGTAAGACCTTTGGTGACGGCGACTATTTGACCATCGACGGCACCTCCGGCGAGGTTATCTTGGGCAAGTTCCCCTTAGAGGAGCCCAAAGATCTCACTCCCGAGACCAAGGAACTCTTGGGCTGGGCCGATGAGTTTAAGCGCCTGCGCGTTTACGCCAACGCCGACAATCCTAGGGATGCCCAAAGAGCCAGGAACTTCGGTGCCACCGGCATCGGCCTGTGCCGCACCGAGCACATGTTCATGGAAACCGAGCGTCTGCCTTACGTACAGGACATGATTCTGATTGCTGCAGAAGCCGAAAGCTACAGCCGCGCCCGTCAGAATATGCTCCACGAAATCGAGCAGGCTACCGGTCGCCAGAAGGAAGCTCTGGAAGCTAAGATGGCGGCTTTCGACGCCGAAAAGAAGCCCGTCTGGGATCGCTACAAGAGCCTTTTAGGCAAGCTTTTGGAGTTCCAGCGCGGCGACTTCGAGGGAATTCTCAAGGCTATGCAGGGTTGCTGGACCATTATCCGCCTGATCGACCCGCCTCTGCACGAGTTCCTCCCCAAGCGTCTGCCCCTCTTCGAGGATGTGGTTAAGTTGCGCACCCTCAAAGAAATTGACGAGAAGCTTTACGAAGCCGCCCTGGCCGAGATTCGCAAGCGCCGTGGCGAAGATGCTACCTTGGAGCGTATGACCGACCTTCTGAGCAAGGTTGAGAAGATGAGCGAGGCTAACCCAATGCTGGGTCTGCGCGTATGCCGTCTGGGTATCGTCTTCCCCGAGATCGTCAGAATGCAAGTGCGCGGCATCATGGAAGCCGCCTGCAGTCTGCGCAAGGCTGGAATCGACGCGAAGCCCGAAATCATGGTTCCCGGTGTAGGCACCGTTGAGGAAATGCGCTGGAATCGCAAGGTTATCAGCGAGGTAGCCGCCCAAGTTATGAAGGAGACCGGCGTAGAGGTTAAGTACAAGATCGGTACCATGGTGGAAATCCCCAGAGCCGCTCTGACCGCTGGCGACATCGCCACCGAGGCCGAATTCTTCAGCTTCGGTACCAACGACCTCTCTCAAACCACCTTCGGTTACTCCAGAGATGATGCCGCCAAGACCTTCGTACCCGTCTACTTAGATCAGCATATCTTGAAGGCCGATCCTTTCCAGGTGCTGGATCAGGTCGGTGTGGGCCGCCTGATGAAACTGGCCGTCAAGGAAGGCCGCGCTACCCGCGGTCCCGAGATGGAAATTGGCATCTGCGGTGAGCACGGTGGTGAACCTTCCTCTATCGAGTTCTGCCACAATATCGGCTTGACTTACGTTTCCTGTTCGCCTTACCGCGTGCCTATCGCTCGTTTAGCCGCCGCCCAGGCTGCTATCCGCGAGAAGGAAGCCAAGTAGCATAAGCTCTCCAGTAGCTTTTCCGGTCGTGGGGTATATGGGGCTTAACTCATCCCCGACCGTTTCAAGCTTTCTGGGATTGGATACCTAGTAAGAGTGCGCCGTTTCCCCGTTGGGGAGGCGGCGCATAGTATTCAAAGGGAATTTTCTTGTCGGGATGGTGAATTTATGAGTCAAGATGAAAACTCATCTAAGGTAGAGACAAAAAAGATTCTTTTGATTGGTGGTATTTTTGCTCTCGGTCTCTTCCTGGCCGTGGCCGTTTTTGGCAGCATTTTAGCTATGAAATACTATAGCCAAGATCGTGACGATTCCCCAGAGGAAAATTTAGCTATGGCTTTTGGCGAAGATACGGACGAAGAAGCTCCTGCTCTGCCTGAAAGTGTTCGTACCAACAAGCCAGCCCCCCAAGAATCTACCAAAATCGTAGATAGAACTAAGGAGCCTCCGGCATGTGATAATGGCGGTGGTTGCGTGGGCACCTTGAGAGATGATCTCGACGAGGATGGAGCCGGCCGTAACGGTCGCCTTCCAGCGCCTTCTGCTTCCACCGAAGTTGAAAATACCCCCCAAGAGCCTCCGGCATGTGACAACGGCGGTGGTTACGTAGGCACTCTCAAGGACAAGGCCAACAGGGGTGGAGATAGCCGCAAAGGCCGCTTTTATAAGAAAATCTCTTTGGTAGATACTAGCATTAATGCACCGGTATTTGCGGGGCTAATTCCTCAAAATTGGCAAGCTGACGTAAAAAGCAACTGGAAGATAATTAGCACCAATTATCCCGTTTTAGAGCTCGTCTACGCTGTCAGCGATGATAAAAAAGCAGAGATTCTAATATTCTCTCCCCAGGCTTACATAGAAGACAAAACTCACCAAGAGAAGATCAATTTTCAAAATTACACATCTCTTATGCCATACCACACGGCTGAGCAATATCTGAAGAAAACACTTTTAAAGGCCCAATTGACCAATCCTCAAGCTATAAAAACGTTCCCGCCCGAAACGAATACCATCAAGATGCTAAATAAGCTCACCTCTGACAAAATAAACAGAGATAAAAGGCTAAGCGATTTCATTGAACAAGAGCTCAGAAAATTGGGCAGACAGAGACCTTTCCATACCGAATATTACCCTATCTCTCCCAGCGCCTGCCGTAAACAGTACAAATGCGGGAACAAGTATATAGAAGGCTCCTGCGTAATATCCGCTTACAAATCTATATCTAAATCACCAGACGTAAAAGTAGGACGCAGAACCTACCCAGGTCCCTCCTCTGAGCTGACTTACTGGGAAATTCCCTACACTATATTGTTTATAGCTAAAGATAAAGCATCTTTCGATAAATATTACAAAGATTACGACTTTATAACTGCCAACTCCCAATTTACCCCCCAGTTTTACTATGCCGTCCAGAAGGCCTCCGAATA
>OMRK01000131.1 GCA_900313515.1 uncultured bacterium
CCGGCTCAGCCGCTCTCGGCGTCCGGCTGGGTGGTTGCTCTCGCAACCGCTCGAGTATATTAGCACTCGAGGTTAGACCTGTCAAGAGCCTTAGGAATTTTTTTTCAGCTTAAAATAAAATCACAAACATGATGCAAATTAAAATTCGGACGCTCTTTTGAAAGTTAAGTGGTGGCAGAATCTTTAAGCATTTATGAAGCAAGCTAGTAGAGTATTTTTGACCTGAGTCCGATAAAACGGCTCAAAGAGCAATCATCTGGAAAAGAACAACATGTTAAAGCGTTCAAAATGGCAAGCGTTTTTGAAACCGTCCGTTGCTACGAGCGGGAAGACTCGGATAAAAGACGCGACCTATCCATGCCCTTTATGGCGCATTCTAGTAAAGTTCCAGTTCTATTTCGAACAAGCGCCGCCAGGGCAGCTTCACCTTAAAATGATGCCACACTGTTTCCCGGGGCCATCCATTAAGCAGCCTCTGCCAAAACGGCTCCAATTCCAGCTCTATTCTGGCGGCCACGGCCTCTGCATCTTCTTCAGCCAAAACTACAAAGGTTCCGCCAATCTCCTTGCTCAGTTTCGGACGGATAACCGCCTGGTAACAGTAATCGTCTAAAAAACGCTCCAACAAACAACGATCTTTGGCGGAGAGAATCGTTTCATCATCCACTCGTTGAGGGTGGCAAGCGTCAAGAGCGGCCCAAGCTATTACAGTTCCTAAGGAATTGCCAGCCGTGTTCCAGGCGGCATACCCAGATAGACGACCGATCAAACCGTTATCCAGCAACCATTCGGCCAGCTTCGTGGAGCCACCATTGGCATAAGCCAGATCTGCTAAAAATACCCTCTGCCCACATTCCAAGGCTTGAGTAATTGCCAGCGTCCACCCCCCCCACTCTCTTCCCTGCAGGTCGGCACTGCCATCCTGTTCTGCAGCCTCTTTTTGCCTGTGCCAAGGAGCATAGATAAAAATTTGTGCAACGCTAGAATCGGAATCATCCGGATTGGTCAAATTGAGCCGAGCCCACCGGGCCTGAGATTCCAGCACATTCTTCAGCGGCTGGCCCTCGTAAATGCCCACCTGCTCTTGGGCACCCTCGTAAGACCAGTGTACAGCAGCATCGGCCTGATGATTTACAGCCCTGGCTAGCATCAACAGAGCCGTTTCATCGGTACCCACCCCAACGGATACATTGGAAAAAGCGTCATCTATTTCGGCCAAACGGCCCCGCTCGGCATAAGGTTCGGCCACAAGCTGCAAAATGCCGTCCTCTTTGGAAGTCAGCAGCTCAACCAGCTCCTGCGCCTCCAAAACGTTAAAACCATGGCTTTGGCTATCATCTAGACAAAAGGCCAGGTAGCCACCTTGGTTACAAGTAGCCAACCACGAGTTAAGAACATGCTTATTAAACAGATGCTTACGAGCGCGATAGTTAAAATACCGATGTAAAAAAGCTGGGTCTAGGCCACAGGAGAAGCCATGAGTGCGGGCAAAGTCTTGGGCCCGCTGCTCTAAAGGTGAACGGGAATTGTACATATGGACGGGCTCTTCACAACTTACTGTCAAAAAGGCCTCGTCGGAATCGTCGGCCCGGTAGTTGCTGCAGTACCAAGTAGAATAAGCGGCCAACAGTCCCGCCTGCTCAACCTCTTGAGCCGTGTGCTGAGTGGGAGCTATCCGCATAACAGTGGAAAATAGATAAAGCCTGCGATCCTTGAGCTTTTCACAAAAATCATCCCACAAAGGAACGGCTGCTTCCAGCTTACCAGGACAACGCGAGGCGGTGAGCCCCCCGTAAATAAGGGAATCCACAGAAGCCACCAGCGCCTGGACCCCTTCCTCAAACCTCTCTGCAACCCAGGCCGTGAGTTTCTCACTAAAGACGTTGACCACCCCCTCGCAACGCTTATCACCACCACGCCAGAACTCATCCGGCGGAAGTTCCAACCCAAGGTCTACAGCCTGGGCCAAATGTTTAGCTAATTGCCAACAACAAGGGCGGTCATCTAAAGGGATGAAGGCTAGCCTCAAATCGGAGAAGCTGGAGTTAGACATGCAACTCATCGATCGCTTTGCGGAAAGCAGCTACCCGCTCCCCCAGACATTCGCTACCCAAACCGGTAACAACTGCACCTATGGCCAGGCCACCCACGCCAACTTCATACAGATAGCGCACCTCGTCAGGACGAATCTTCTTTTGAGTGGGTACAATTACCGGAACTCCGGCACTACGTACCAAGTGCTTATAAAGGCAAAGATCGGCGGCGGTCAGGCGAGTGCGATACATAGTTCTAGGAATTATCGATGCTTCAATAACCTCTACCCCTAGGCTCACCAAATCCTTAACAAATTCTGGCGTCCAATCGCTACCCACAGCCGACATATGGGCCATATCATCCCATTTCAGATACTCTGGAGGAATATGATCGGCAAAAAGATCCCAAAAATCGAATCCAGCCTGGCGAATTTCCAGAAGATCCTCCCTAATCGGCACCATCTCTGCACCAGTCACTATACCCAAAGGAATGTGGGGACGAACCACCTCGGCCACCTTGGCGATTTTTTCCTTTTCCTCTTGCCAGGAACCAAAATTAGTGCCGCTGGCAAAATGGGCACAGTTCAAGTGTACCTTAACGGCATCGGCGCCATTCTCCACAGCTATTTTGGCTAATTCCGGATCGTTTTGAGTAATGCTCACTAGAAGCACAAATTTATCGGCAAACGACTTCAGTAAACGTTTCATAATCCTACTCCCCTAATCGCGAGCCCAAGCACGACCTAATAAGCTAATGGGCACTAAAAGGTCACAGCAACCAAGCTGACGGCTTTCGAGTACGGCCACACTAAACCAGCGCTTCCTTAAAGGTCACGACGGCTGGGCTGATAATTGCGAAAGTCCACAACTCAGGCGACAAAGTATTTCTAAGCGCAATCATGTCCCGCAGAGCGCACCCCCTGCCCTGCAAAATACAACGCCAAACTGCGCCCGCGCACAGGCGGCCTCCACCCATAAACTGCGGGCAGACGCAGCAAAGTAAACTCAACTGAACCTAACAGGTAATATCCAGGGTCCTGCCCACATATTTGCTGCGACGGTGACGCTCGACAACCTCTTCGGGAAGCTTGATGGCTCCTCCACAGTAAGGACAGTGCACGGTTCCGCCTTCCAAGGCTTCATCCATATCCAGTTCCTCTATAACGTTCCGGCAATGGGGACAGGCCATGCGCTGAGTGGTTTCAATTCGGCTTAACTCCGGCATAAATGCTGCTTCGCTCCTTAACTAAGAAACTTGAACCGGAGTTGGCTTCGAGTAAAGCCCGACTTACTCCCCTTAAAAACCTATCAAAATAACAGAAAAGCAGGGCTTAAACTGCCGAAAAACGAACCGTCAAACTGTGAACAAGTCTGTTTTTTCTCTGTTTTTGGCCCTATACACGGGCGCAATGTTGTGCGTACCCGCAAAAGCTAATCCCTCTGAGCCTGCTCAAAAGTTACTAAATAGCCAAAATATTGTAGAAACCTACAATAACGATCCAGCCTACTACCATTGGTATTATCCACTTTACCAGGATAAAGAAATTGTCAATCCCTACCTCACTCCAGCCCGCATTCTGCACCATCCTGAGCACAAATATCAGGATCAGGTGGTGCTTTGGGAAGGTCGCGTTTTAAAGCATACCCGTGTTAACGGCCATGATCGGCTTTCGCTGGGCACGGATCAGGGCCAAATACATGTGAGTTTTCCCCAGGAGGCCCGCAATTTAGAATACGATCGCACCGGCTACAAGGTGGCAGTTAAGGGCTATCTGCAGTTTAAGGGCGATGTATTCCAAGGTTTGAAAGGGCGCAGCTGCATACTTCTGGAGCCACCTTTAAAGTTTAATTACCAAAAATGGCTGGGGAATCGTTCTCATTCCTTAACTAGCGCTTTGACATGGCGCATCCTCTTCCATAATCCGCAGACCAAATACGAACAAGCCCAAGCTACCGCTCAAACTCTGGTAGAAAAATGTCGCCTGCGCAGTATCGATCCTACCCTTATGGCGGCCCTTTTGCAGATAGAATCGGCCTGGGACGTAGATGCAGTCTCCTGCTCGGGCGCCCAAGGTTTGGGCCAGCTCATGCCTAAGACTGCCGCCGGATTAGGCGTGGCCGATCCCTTCGATCCCCTGCAGAATCTGGAAGGCGCTACCCACATGGTAGGCAGTCTGCTCAGGTACTGGGAGCAAAACTCTGCCAATCCCTACGCGGCAGTACTGGCCAGCTACAATGCCGGCCCAACTCTGCTCAAAGAGCGCAAGGGGGTAGTTCCGCCCTACCCAGAGACTAGCAATTACGTCTATTTTATAGGCTACGTTAGGGAGAGCATAAAAAAATGGCACTGACGGGCACTAACAACCTGCTATATGCCAGACTGAGGGCGGTGCAGTTCTAAAAGGCCATTCTCCAAAATTCTACCCGGGGTGAGCTCCGGTAACTGCATGTAATAAGATAAGCTATCGCATGCCGCAGCCAGGGACATTACCCCAATTAGCTCACTGCGCAAAACAGCTACACCGAAGCGCCGAGCCTCCATGCGCACCATCTCCAAGGCCGTGTAAAGAGCTGTGCGGCTGGGATTGGTGAGATTCATGGAAACCTGCACGCACCCCTGGGAGGGGATAGCTAGCCCCAGGGCTTTAACAAAGGCTAGGCCGCCCGTACCGGCCCGCAGGCGCTTGGCCACACTCTTGGCAACGCTCACATCTTGAGTATTTAAAAACACATTAAAGGCTACCAGAGGGCCGCGGGCCCCGAAACAGGAAGCGCCTAGCCGCTCGTGCAGGCGAGCCGGTCCTAAGTCGGGGTAACGTTCCGGACTGGCCAACCCCTCCTTCTCGAGAGCCTCCCAACCGCCACGGCGAAGATAAGCCAGGGAGACCCGCTCCGACTTCAAGGCCGATTCACCATAAAGGTAAATAGGCACAGAAAAACGGTCGGCTACTTCGCGGGCAACGCTTGAGGCTAATTCCTTAGCATCTTCCATGGAGGCATTCTCGATAGGAACGAAGGGCACAACATCCACCGCTCCTATGCGCGGATGCACTCCTTTGTGCTTGTGCATATCTATACACTCCAAAGCTATTTCGTACAGCTTTAGTATAGACTTGCCAATACCCTCAGCACATCCCAGCAGGGTAAAGACGGAGCGGTTGTGATCGGTATCTGAAGAATAATCTAAAAGCTTCAC
>OMRK01000091.1 GCA_900313515.1 uncultured bacterium
CCAACCGGCCAACAGATCGTGACTCTGCGGCTTCCAACGTTTTTTAACAGTAGCCTCCTCATAACTTTCTGGATCGGCGTAGAAATAAGGAGCCTGAACCACGTAATCGGTGAGCAGGTTAGCTCGCTCGGCCATAACCTCAATGACCTTGATCAGGTAACTGCGTTCCGGACGCTTCTGCCCAAGCTTATCGAAGAAGGGCAGAGCCAGATCGGCCAGTTCCTCACTTGTTTTGGCCCGCATATGTAAGCCGTTCATGTAAAGGAGTTTATCGAAATCGAAAACGGCTCCAGACTTGCGCACACGCTCTAAAGTGAAAACCTTACTCAAATCCTCTAAGGTGAAGAACTCGCGCTCATCTCCAGGGTTCCAGCCTAAAAGACAGAGGAAGTTGAGCATAGCCTCGGGCAGGTAACCTTTCTCCCGATAAGCCTCTACCGAAACATCGCCATCGCGCTTGGAGAGTTTCTTGCCGCTCTCGTTGATAATGAGGGGCACATGGGCATATTGGGGTACTTCCCAGCCGAAAAACTCGTAAAGCAGAAGATGCTTGGGAGTGGAAGAGAGCCACTCTTCGCCGCGAATAACGTGGGTAACGCCCATCAGATGATCATCGACCACCACGGCCATGTGGTAAGTGGGAAAACCATCGGTTTTAATGAGCACCTGATCATCGACCAAGGAGGAATCGAAACTCACCTCACCGCGCACAACATCGTGCACAGTAAGGGTGCGGTTGTCGGGGACCTTAAGACGAATAACGTGGGGCTCACCTGCAGCTAGGCGCCTTTGCACTTCCTCGGGAGAAAGGCTGCGGCAATGACGGTCGTAAGCAGTGCTTTCACCCTTGGCGCTGTGTTCCTCGCGCATCTTTTCTAAACGTTCCGGCGTGCAGAAACAATAGTAAGCATGCCCATCTTCCACCAGCTTCTGAGCCATTTTGTGGTAAATAGGCAGGCGTTCACTCTGCACATAAGGACCGCAGTCTCCACCTATGGTGGCCCCCTCATCGGGATTCAGGCCGGCCCACTTAAGAGCATTTAAAAGCGCATCGACGGCGCCTTCTACCAGACGAGTCCGGTCAGTATCCTCTATGCGCAAAATAAACTGTCCACCCTCATGGCGGGCCAGAAGATAGTTGTAAAGGGCAGTGCGCAGGCCGCCCACATGCAAATAACCGGTGGGACTCGGGGCAAAACGAACACGAACCATAAGAAGTATTCTCCCAAAAATTTTATAAAAAATACCGGGCCTGCGCTTCGCCGCCAAATCTTACGCAGCCTTCTGCTTTAAGCGGCTACATTTGTTTCCTACACTAAAGCCAGCCAGACCGCTGCTCATACTCGGGTTACCACGTAAACATGGGAAAGAATCTCACACCTAGCCAAGCTGCTGCTCCTCCCACATGGACAACCGTGCAAACATAGCCAAAAGCCAGCCGTCGGCCAGACCTACGGTTGAGCAGCACAAATCACTCGATTTTACCGTCAACAAAAACAACTGTAAGTTGGCCTATTCTACCACCCTTATGGGCAGGTAAAATATTCCTTAATACGAACCCACCCCGCCTATGTTAAACCGGTGGGAAAATTCTATTGTTTTAGCTCCTATGAGCAAGGGTAGTAATCTGCCCTTCCGACGTCTATGCTGCGAATTTGGGGCAACGGTTACTGTCTCTGAAATGATCTTCGCTTCCTCTCTGGCCCAAGGCAAACGCAAGGATCAGGCGCTTCTGCGCCGTTCCCCTTTGGAGAAGTGCTTCGGCGTACAGTTACTGACCAATCGCCCTGAGGAATTGTCGGCCTGCCTGCCGATAATTGAGGCTTCTGGTGCCGATTTTGTCGATTTAAACTGCGGCTGCCCAGTTACGGAGATGACCGAACGCGGCATGGGCGCCCAACTGTTGGATCGACTGACCCGACTGGAAAAGCTCTTGGAAGTACTGGAAAAAGAAGCGCACATTCCCTTTACAGTTAAGTTGCGGGCCGGTTATAAGGCTGGGCACGTTAACATTCAGACCACCGCGCGCATGGCCCAAGAGCACGGCGCCTGCGCCATTGCCGTGCATGGCCGTACCCGCGAGCAGCGCTACACCGGAACAGCCGATTGGAACGTGGTTAAGCAGGCCGTGGAAAGCGTAAACATCCCGGTTATAGGTAATGGGGATATCCTAACCTGGTACGAAGCCCAAGACCGTCTCAATTTGAGCGGAGCTACCGGCCTTATGATCGGGCGCGGCGCCCTGATCAAGCCCTGGATATTCCAGGAACTGCGCGAGAAGACCGATTTAGATCTCACCCCTCAAGAGCGCATCGCTATCTATCTGCGCCTTACTAATTACATGCTCGAGCATTTTGGCGACGACGCCCACGGTCAGCGTACAGTTTCCAGCTTCCTCTTCTGGCACTTCGATCTTTTCAATCGTTACCGTTATCTACCCTACGATCAATACTACGAGGCCTCCCTGCAACATCCGCTCATTCAGACGCGCTTAAACAACATTTACGACGGCCCTCCCCTGGAAGTAGCTCTGGCGGGTTACGGAAAAAGCTTCCGTCAAGATATGGCTAACCTCTTCGTTAAATGCGCCGCTGAAAAGCATCCGCAAGTTTGGCTGGAAAATGAACTGTTGCCGCTGGCTCAAAAACTTATGGAAAATTACCGCCGTCAAGCCGAGGAAAAAGCTGCCGAAAAAGCCCTTAAGGAAGCCCAAAAACAAGCTCAGCCTTCATCCAGCGGCCTGCCCTTCAACGAACCCATAGCCGATTCTCTGCCAAATTCTTAACCTGTTGTGCAGGAAGAAAATAAAAAGGCAACATGGTTAACAACTTAATGTGCTAGAATAAGCGTTAGACCTTGCTTGATAGTGGGAGCCAAAGCTCAGAAGTTATGAAGTATACTTGTAGTCTTATAAACCAGCCTTGGGAAGATCCCGGGGTATTGGTGCACTTAAATGATACTCATGAATATTGGCTTTTTGATTGCGGCGATTTGAGCAGGCTGAGTGTAGGCATTCTTATGGATACAACCAAGGTGTTTGTCACACACTCGCACATCGATCATTTTATAGGCTTCGACACCATTATGCGCATGAATTTGCGCGAGTCTAAGAATTTATGCTTTTACGGGCCAGTGGGACTGGCTAGCCAGATCGGCTCGCGCCTGCAGGGTTACAGTTGGAACCTTACCGACGATTCCGAATTTTCCATTACCTGCTATGAGCTGGAAGATATTCGAGTGGTATCCTATACTTTCCGTGCGGTTAACAAGTTTATAGAGGATATCGACGACCGCCGCTCCTATCAACTCACCCATCCGGAGTTTCGCCTTGAAGACGGGACCATGTTGCGCTTTGCCCCCCTCTCCCATGGCGTGACCTGCTTATGCTATTCCATAACTGAGCCACTACAGGCTCGCATAGACAAGGAAGTTTTAGCCAAGAGCGGCCTGACTTCTGGCACATGGGTAGGCCAACTTCTCAAGATCTGTTCCGGCCAGATAGCCGAACCACTAACCTTAAAGATAGGTGATCAGGTAAAAACTATGGAGGAGCTGCGCGATTTTGTCTATTATCCCAAGCCCAGCCGCCATGCGTATGTTACCGATACCATATTGAACCGCGACAGCATGGCCTCTATCCGCTGGGTCGCCATGGGGGCAGATGAATTGTGGTGTGAGGCCTGTTACCGACATGCCGAGCTGGACAAGGCCAGAACCAACCTGCACTTGACTTCCCGCCAGGCCGGCCGTATTGCCAAAGAGCTCAAAGCAGGCGAGCTCCATCTGTTCCACTACTCACGCCGTTACCGCGGCGAGCTCTGGCCTCATATCCGGGAAGCGCAGGAGAACTTCCCCAATACAACTCCTCCTCCCATGGTCAGCCTTCCTAACCAAAATACCGAAGAACCTGCCGACCTTTCTTCCGGTGCTGTTGGCACACCGGCCTCCACGGCGGCTCAATGTAACAACTAGTTCTTACACTCGTCCGTTGGCCACCCCATTGTTGACTGCCGCAGCTCTTTTGGTAGGAATTTTTTACTTTTTTTTGCGCTTAATTTGGCCGTTTCAGCTCTTGACAGCCAGCTTCCATGTAACTATACTGTTACCCGCTACATTGTTATTTTATTAAGCGTGTAGATATACTACAGGCCTAAAAAAAGCAGAAGCTATGCCGGCTTCTCACCCTGCGGCATCCCTCCTTTGCTGAGTGTGCAGATTGTTGCAGCGGTAGTGGTTTATGAGAACCTCGTTTTCGAGTTCTGTCCGATTCAGAGGTTTCGTTTTGGATTTGAGCCACTTGTAGATGTTGGTTTAAAGTATTGCATTTTTTCGGCTGGCAACAGAGGTAAGCCAATTCCAAAGGAACTTAGAGTTAACCGCTTGATCCATGTGCCTAGAGTATTTGTCATTGATGAAGAAGGTCACCAGTTGGGTCAGATGTCAACGCGTGATGCGTTGGAGAAAGCTCAGGCTCGTAACCTGGACTTAGTTGAAGTGAATCCCACAGCTAGGCCGCCGGTTTGTCGCTTTATGGACTATGGAAAGTATAAGTACACTCAGTCCAAGTCGGAGCGCGAAAGTCGGGCCAAGCGTAAGCCCCAAGAGATGCGAGAGATTCAGGTAAAGCCCAAGATAGAGGATCATGACTTTGATTGGAAGGTTAAGGCCATAGATCGTTTTCTCAGGGCTGGCGATAGGGTGCGGGTACTCCTGCGCTTCCGTGGACGCGAGATCGTGCACACAGATTTAGCCAAAGAGCTCTTGCGAGACATATTCCAGAGTGTTCAGGAAGTAGCTATTATAGCTCAGAAGCCCACCATGGATGGGCGCCGCATGGTTATGGTGTTAGCCCCCAAGACTGGGGCCCAGGCATCGGCCAAGCCCAAAGCTCCTGCTGCGCCTCAGGCTTCCCCCGCCAAGAGTGTTGCTCAGAGCCAGACAGAGCCTACTGAGGCTGTCAAGGAGCAGGACGTAGCGGCCAAGGCTTCCGACACCGCCGGGGATTCTCAGGTTTCCGAGGAAAAATAGCCGAGCCGTAAGGGAGTGGGCATTACACTCCTGCATCCACGGCCCGGGGTGCTCTGCCACAGGCCGAAATAAGAATTAGGCCCTGCATAATTAGGTTGTAAGATGTATGCAGGGTTGTTTCTCAGGTATGAAAGGAGCTATGAACATGCCTAAGATTCGTACCAGAAAATCTGTAGCCAAGCGGATCCGCGTCACCGGCACAGGTAAGTTGAAGAGAATGCGCCAGTTTTCCGGTTGCCACCACATTCGTGAAAAGAAGTCTCCCGATAGAACTCGTAAGTTCCGCCAGATCGTCTTGGTTGATCACACCGACGTCAAGCGCATGCAGGCTCTTATCCCCTACATCTAGGCGGCTGTTTTAGAGTTACCAGTGATTTTCGGATTGTACCGATAGTAAACCTTAAAGAGAATATTTTTCTGCGACCCAGTCGCTTCCCGTAGGAGGAATAATAAAATGCCAAGAGTAAAGCGTGGAGTTCTTTCACTCAAAAAGCGCCGCACCTTGATGAAGGCCGTCAAAGGATACCGTGGCGCCCGCAGTCGTCGTGTGAGTTGTGCACAAGAAGCTTTCCATCACGCTCAGCATTATGCCTATAGAGATCGTCGCAATAAGAAGCGCGACATCCGTTCTTTGTGGATCGTCCGTATTAACGCTGCTGCCCATACTTGTGGTATTTCTTACAGCAGGCTTATGAGCGGCCTCAAGACGGCCGGCATGGAAATCAACCGCAAGATCCTGGCTGATCTGGCTGTGACCGATATGGAGGCTTTCGCTTCCATCGTTAAGACCGTTCGAGAGAAGGCTTAACTCAGTATCCAGCAAGTGAGCTCATAGGTTGCCGGCCTCATTCATGGGGCAGCGAGCCGGGTTCAGCGTTAGGCGGTATCGTTTAGTTAAGCCCGGCAAGCCTAACTCAGCCTCAAAAAAAAACTGTAAACAGAAAAGCCCTCCGGCACCGTTTTATCGGTATCTGGAGGGCTTTTTGTATCAAATTTCCTGTAAATCTGCTATTAGGGTAGAGCCATCCCCTGTTGGTACATATCATGCCATGCGACAAACAAACAGCACGAAGGATTTGGGCTTAATCTTCTTCCCTGTGTCCTTCTGCCCGGCCTGCATGCCTCTATGTATCTGCCGATCCGATCCAGAATGTCAAAAGCCTAGCTCTTTATTTCTCTGAAAGAATCCCTGGCTACATGTTAATTTGTGTTTTTTAGTCAACTACATTGTGCCAGAAGAAAATTCATGGATTTATATTAGGATGCCCCCCTAACGCTAGAGATACCATAGGCGATCTAACAATCCAAGCACAAGTGAATCGTCAATTAACGACTGCTACCAGTCATAACCGCCGCCGTAATCGCCCCAATCGGAGCTGCCCCAGTCAGAGCCGCCGCTGTAATCACCCCAATCGGAGCTGCCCCAGCCAGAGCCGCCGCTGTAATCACCCCAATCGGAGCTGCCCCAGTCAGAGCCGCCACTGTAATCGCCCCAATCGGAGTTGCCCCAGTCAGAGCCGCC
>OMRK01000278.1 GCA_900313515.1 uncultured bacterium
GAAGCGCCTACCGCCGAATTCATAATAGAGCTTACCACCTGGTTGCTACCGCCAGATGACGAACCAGCCCGCCCCGATTTGATCAGCCCGGATCCACTGAAACCCGAACCAGACGAGCCCGAGGTCATACCGCCCGCCCCTTGACTATCCGAATTTATAAGACCTGAACCGCCCTCGCCCATACCAGCACTGTTGGAACTACCACTGGAAGGAACTCTGAAGGCTGAACGAGGTATGGCCGGTGCTTTAGAAGCAGGCGCAGCCTCGCTTAAACCGGGCATAACCGCCGTAGAAGATAGGCCAACCGCTAAATTAGCCAATTGAGCGGGTATGGCTGCCGCCAACGCTGCCGAGGCAACCGCGGCCACGTAGGGCACGGGCAGAGCCGCAGGAATAACAACACTGGGCTTGCTCACCTTAAAGCGCTGCAGAAGCGGCGCACTGCCACCATCGCTCACAAACTGCACTACGCCACCACGCGGGTGAGCTACCGAAACAACGACCTCACCTCGGCCGCGCACCAGCCAATTTTCCTGACACCGCCCCGTCTCCGAACTACCGCTGAAGAAGGGCACATCCAAGCTTTGGCGCAAATGGAGTGAAACTGCTCCGGATAACTGTTCATGTTCTTGCAGAGAGTGCCCCAGAAGGAGCTCGGTTTCCTCCGATACGGCTATCTCCGAAATTAAAGGCTCATCCTTGCGACGTAAGGACTCGGTAAGCCATGTCGGCAAATATCCCTCATTGCGCACCTCAACTGAGATAATACGCAAGGGCAGAAGTTCATCTCCGCCATCTTCGGGCTCAGCCCAACCCACAATGCGATCTTCACACTTGCCTAAACTGATTTTGGGCAGAATAGAAGCCAAGCACAGGGTTAAATTGATCTCCTTTTCGCAGATGGTAGCCAAAAGCTCACCGGTTGGCGGATTGCACCAGCCCAGAGAGGGATCCCAACCTCCCACCTCCACTTCGCCCAGTTGAGGATGTTCACAAACCTTCCAACTAACAATGCCCTGCCCTTTGTTATTGCGATCCAGCCAGCGCAGAGTTGCCAGCAAGGCGTGTTCCTCATTCTTGTCGGAGATCACATCCTCAATGCCAGCCTCACGCAAAAGATTCCAAGGATCCACACGCAGGCAGGGCACGCCCAGTTCTTCATAGATCCAATCGGCAAAATCGGTACATTCAGCAACTTCTTCCACGGGAAGATCGGTAATTTCCGAGGCCTTGTGAGCCAAAATCCGCATTAAAGCCTGATCACGCCTATGCACGGCAGGAGCAGTGGTAATTTGAATGTTGCCAGATCCGCTGCGGAAGGAAATAGCTAAGCACAAATTGCTCAAATTATGCAGAAAAGAACTCACCAGACGAGATTCGACTTGGGAGAAGGGGCCCACAAAGCCGTTGCCGCCGTAGTGATGGTCGACGATACCGCAATCGGCCGTAAAGTCGTGGCTGAGTTCGCGCTTGGAATTGATAAGGCGCAAATGGATGGGACCACCATCGGCCCGGTCTAAAAGGCCTTCCCGGTAAAGTCGGTAGTAAGTTCCACCGTTGTCTCCAGGCTGGCGAGCCACCAAAAGACGATCATCGCGGCTACTCACCTTCCATTGCCCATAAGGATCCTTAACGCGCATCTGCAGAATACGGCCATCACCATTAATGTCGCCGGGCACCAGCCCCTCACGCAGGCCATCCAAAAAGCCCAGACGCCGACCGGCCGAGGTGCACAGACCGCAAGTTAAACTCAATTCTGCGCCATCAGGCGCCAGGCGGGGCACTATATAGAAGACATTATCGTCCAAAAGCTCGGTTATGACCGGATCGCGCCCGTGTTCAGCTGCCAGCCGCTGGAGAACAGCCAGACAGGCAGTGGTCCCGGAGAACTGGCTGCCATGAATGTTACCGTCCAGCCAGACGGCCGGTTTGGTGGAAGCAGCACCAGTGTTTGTATTGGTGACCTCCGCTGCCCACAGCGAACGCCCTTCCACGGAACTGCCCAGCGAAAAAATGCGTACCAATTGAGGCACAGCTTCGGCAATACTGTTGAGATAGGTGGTTAGTTCTTCGTAATTAAGATAGGCCTCTGTATTTAGAGCCGGGACAATAGGCACTTTCTCGCACACTCCTAACCAAGATAACGCCGGACTCTTCCCCTGCGGCCAATCATCTTGCTGCTTTTTCAGTAGGCAACGAAACCCGCTTGCTGGATTCTACCCGAGCAGCCTTTTCCCCCTGCATTGCGGCCAATAAACGGTAGAAAAATCCCCTTCTGCTCAGGCTATTTTCCCCACCCGGCCAGCCGTGGGCCCGGCCTACACCAGCGAGCACCTCCTGACCAACGACCAAGCCTCGCTCCGCACCAACAAACACGCCACTGCCACCCGGGACCGAGCTCGCACCAACGCACCCCGGGGGCCAACCGCCTAGCACCAGTCCACGCCAACGCGCCCCCAGGCCAACCGCCAGGCACCAGTCCA
>OMRK01000048.1 GCA_900313515.1 uncultured bacterium
GAGTGGTGTGCTCCAGCCATTCGTCAAATTTTTCCACGCAAATTTTTTGAGCTACAGCATGGCTGTGCTCCTCGGAAAAACAGGCCCAGAGGGTATTTTTCTCTATATTTTCACGGGTAGTATGAATGTAGATGCAACCATTACCAAAACAGTTGGCTGCGGCCGCCCCCAAGGCAGTGGCCGTTTCGGCAAAGCCTATTAAAAGTTTGGTTCCAGGCGACTTTTGAACCAGAAGACTTCCCAGATCCTCCATCATGGTCAGTGCTTTCTCCGGACTTACCGGGATATGCTTGGCCTGTAGGGGATTTACGATGAGATAATTGCGTCTGGGGTTATTGTAACGTTTAGCTATACGCACCAGATCGGCTTCACTGTAAGTGGTCATTGTGGGGAGAACCTTTCTAAATGTTGAAACATGAGCTGCAAGCCAATGTCCGAATGAAAGCTTTCGCAACTTTTTGAGTTAATCATCGCTTGGGCTAACATATGTATCAAAAACTGTACAAATCTCTGAGGAGCCAAATAGTATATTCCACATACTCAATAAATGAGAGAGGATAGACCTTGATTTCAAAAGTTTTACCGATAAAGAGCTTAGCTAATTTGCGATTTGACAAAAACGCACTCGACCCAGTGATATAAATGTCAAATTTCTCCAAAGCCTGCAAGTTATTAATCGCTCTTTCAAATTTGTAACACATCTGTATATCGTCTACTAATACGAAGTTATCAACGCCATCTTTATAGGCTGAATTTACGTAATCATACAGCGATCTATACTCCATCAATTTATAGAAATCGGGCCGGCTAAAATTTATATAGACGATATTGGCATTTTGAATACTCTCAATAACGTAACTTTTGAAAGATTCGAGCAGTTTGGACTTTCCGCTGCGTCTGGCCCCTGTAATGATTTTGACATCAGATGTACCCATCGCGTTGATTAGCTTATTTAGATAACGCTTCCGTTGGAACGGTTTCACAGGTAATTGCACCCTTCTATTGCCATTACATGTATGTTAGCTTTATGGCAGGCAGATTGGAGTTTCGATATTAGCTGTTTTGTAATCCTTAAACTCGGGATACTGCCATTTTTCTTCTTGGCCTATAAGTTGTTTTATGGCAATGCTGGGCAAGTTTATGCCGGATGCTTTGCAAGCCAGCTGAAGTCCGCCGGACATTCTTGGATTGATCTCCAGAAGATAAAGGCGGTTATCTTCGTACTTGAGTTGCACATTGATCGGAATTTTAAGGGCCATTTTATCAAGAAGAGTCTGGCAAAGCTGAAGAATTTCCGGTTTGAAGCTCACCAGTGAATAGCGTTTGACGTGTTTAAGGCGCGGCAAAATAATATTGCCGGAGGGGGTGGCCAGGCAATCAATGCTCAACTCGTTGCCGGACAGGTAAGGCATAACTAGCATAGGCACGGCAAAATTATAGAGCTGGAGTACTTTCTTGGCCGTTTCTAGGGTAACCTTAAAGCCCGGTTTCTCAGTAAGTGCGCCCGCCATTTCCACTCGTTCATCGATAACGCGGAAGCTAGCTGCTCCTTCGTCGCGAGTTAGCTTGTAACAGATCCGATTCTGGGGAGTCTTGAGCCTATCGTAAGCCTCCACAAATTCTTCACATGAGTGTACTACCGCATAATCGGGCACAATTTCAGGCAGGAATTGACTCACATATTCGTAGGTAAGTTGCTTATCGTCTAGCACCGTGCAGAGGTTGTCTCTATTTTCGGCTAGTACTTTGGTACCCAGTTCCTGAAATTTGTCGATATTGGCGGCTATGATGGTCATGAAGCGGCGGGGAACAAAGATATCTACCTTGTGTTTGAGGCAAAACTCTAGGCACCAACTAAGGTAGTCTTCCTGGGTGATATTTCGCGGCTCCTCATACCACTCGTTGCAGGCACATTTGTATATAGCGTCGGCGTTGTGGCTGGATCCTATAAAGTGGCACTCACTACCTTGAGCAATTAGGTTAATTAGATGATAAGCCGTGCTAAACCAGTGATTAAACCAAACTCTCAACATAACTATTTACTCCGCAATGCCATAAATCTCGCCCAGAAGCCGGATGCGCTTGGCCCAATTGTAGTGGCAACTAACCTCGTTCATGCGTTTGCCCGAACTACTTTTGGCCACCCCCTTTTTTTTGTTATCCCAATGCAGCACCTTGAGGGCATCGCTGTAATCGCTGGGGGAAACCTTGAGGCTGTTGTAAATAATAGGTAGTTGAGAAGGGTGGATGGCTGTCTTGCCTATAAATCCATTGAGCAGATCCAGCTCCAGTTCACTGCGCAGGCCTTGGGCCCACTCATCGTTGGCATCCTTGCCAAAGTATTCCCACACTGGGCTAGATATAACGTAATCTTCGGAAAAAACGTTGACTATATCTACCAGTATGTCTCTAATAACGTTAATATCGTAGATGGTTTTGTTGATGGGACGGCGTAGTCCGTACAAATTGCTGAAATCGTTACCGCCTACCCGCAGATTGAGAACGTAGGGATGCACGCTGTCAAGGATATCTTTTATAGCGTACAGATTGGCAATCCGTCCGGCGGCACTGGCTACCTCTCGGCTTTCTAGGATAGGCATTACGTAGAGGGGGTGTTTGGGATCTTTGTTGCAGGCCTTTATTTGTTTGACGTACCTCAAAGCGTTGCTCATGTCAAATTTCGGTAAAATGAAGCCGGTCAGGATCTCTTGAACATCGTTGTAAAGCTTGACAATGTGTTCCATGTGCTCAGGGGTTCGCACTCTCACAAAGATAAGGGGGCGCTCAGCTTCGACTAGTTCGAGGGCCTGAATCTCTCGCAGAGTCTTATGCAGAAAGTTTTCGGCCTCAGTCAAAAATTTTTCGCTTACGGTATCTTCCAAGCAGAAAGCTATAGAAGTGAGGCAGGGATATTTTCCGTTTTTAATCTTTTCAGCTACTGAAGGCTGGAAGGCGGGCATATACAGGAGGCCGCCGACTTTGTACCTCACAATGTTATCGTTATCTGTACGCATTGTTTTCTGCTCCGTTTGCTAACCTGAAAGCCTGCCGTTTTCTACGTGCCTGCACTGTCATTTGAACTGTTACCTAAGCTTTTGGGCCGATATCTATGGGGGGATTATTCGGGGAGGCCAATC
>OMRK01000006.1 GCA_900313515.1 uncultured bacterium
GCATCCAGCACTCCTAAGCGCCCACTGGTGCCAGCTCCGATGTAAAACAGCCTTCCCCCATTTTTCATAGCCTCGGTAGCCATTTCTATGCACTTAGCAATGCTAGGCAAAGCACAGGAAACGGCCTCTACAACCTTGAGATCTTCCCGATTCATCAGTTGCACCAGTTCCAGAGGACTCATCTCATCTAAATGTAGACTCAGGGGATTAGATGCTTCCGTTAAGTTTTCCATAGCTGCTCTTTCTTCGTAATTAGACGTCCCCACGGCCATCTCTCCCTCCTCGAATTCGAAAACCCCTACGGCATGACTCAAAAGCTCGGCTCCAAAACTAGTAGATCATAGCTCAGGACCAAGCATCCTTACGATGCTTGACTTCCACCACAGGAGCCACGTCGTCTTTTATATTCTTCACTAATTCCGCCCTGGCCATAATTAGGCATATGGAGACTATTCCGAACAGACCGACAATATCGGCACTACCCAACTCTCCCTTAAGCAACCAAATAATGCTAGTAAAAATAAGACACAAGCTCAAACCAGCTCCAAAGATCTCACCACGTCCGGCGTCGCCGTTTTTAATGAAGATATTGGTAATTTCACGGAGATATCCACCGTCTGGCAGAGGGTACTGTTCCAGCTCGGTCCAAGGCAAAAGTTCGCGCCCTGCCAGCACTCCCAAGGCGATTATAAGTAGAGCATTGGGAATAATCCACCAACTGTGGCAATTGTAAAGGGCCAAAAGAAACCCCCGCCATGGCCAAAGAAACAGGGCAAAAGGAAGAAAAGCCAATACGGCTCCACCAATTAGCGGGTAATTTGTGGCTGTGCCGTCCATGTTGGTGACCTTTTTCTCTTCCATGCCGAAATAGACTAAGTTACGCACCAAGAACACAATTGCAATAACATCTAAAGATAAATAAAGTGTCAGCAGGGCAGCTCCCATAAGCAGAACGGTCAATACGTTAAGATATGGCTGGCCAAACCCAACAAACAACAGCAGGCTCATAGCCGCAAACGAGCCACCTAGCATCTTGTAAACATGACAGGTATTTATTCTAAAGGCGCACCACAATACGAACACAGAGATCAAGAGAAACAAAACTGCCATGTTAATAGTTTGATCGTCGTAAGGCCAGAAGAAGTTTCCCACCTGTCCTATTAGCTGTGGATCAAAGGGATTGCTCCACACACACTTGCCATCCCCTCCCAGCATATTGTTGTACTCATCAAAACTGGTCAACGCCAGAAACCAATGCATAACCTAAACCTTATCCGATACCTTCCCCTAGTTCAGTCGTTATTCCCAAGAATCTGTCATCGTACAGCGGCCAGGCGCCCGCCAAACTCGCTCCCTTCAGGCCTTAAACCATGAACAAAGCGAGTCTGTCTACAACTGGCCTCGGCCTCAATCACCCTTGGCTAACTCTAAGCCTGGTATCCTTCCGGTCGGCCACTCCCAAACGGCCAGACCGCCACCTGGCATATCTAACCACATCCGGCCCCGCTTATCGCTATCCACCTGTCTAGAAACAGGTGCGCCATCTTTGTTGAAAATGCTAAAACTGGGCGTAGGTACACTCTTATCTTCCAGCTCTTGCATGCGAGTTTTCAAATCCTTATCGGCAATGGAATGCATAACTAGCACCGACTTGCCGTTGTTGAGCTTGACCCACCTCCTGTTTATAGCTGGATCTACGATAATCGAGTCCAAAATAGCTGGGCTCTTCATAAGCAAACCAGCAAAGCGCACTCCCACCGAGTGAGGTCCTTGGCGCAGGTGGCGTGGCCCATCTATAAACACGCTATCCACAAAAGAATCGTCAGTGGCCCCGCCCAGATTGACCCTAAATATCTGATCGCCATCAATGCGGGCCATGATAGAGACCAAAGCCCCCGAGAAATTACTTTTAAGGAAATTTAGAGAAAAGTAATACGGGTCCTCACGATCCACATCAAAGCGCATCCAGAACATGTTATCGCGACCAACTTGGATAAATTGGCCGGGAGTACCACCAGGATAACTGATGTCGTAAACATCGAAGGCCTTATCGACAGCCTTGCCGTCCTCAAGCTCTATAAGGGAACTCTCGAAAGGCCGACATAAATCCTCTGCCCCCACCCATTCTCCGCAACCGTTATTTTTCAGCAGACTGTTAACAAAGTTCTTAACTACAGAATTGTCACCCTTATCGGAGAAATGGCGCAAATTGACAGCAGCACACCCAGCTAAAGTGCCATACACATTATTACCGGTGGCTTTTTTTAGAGCCAGCAAATTTTCCACCACGGCGGCAGTACCCAGTATAGAACCAGCCTCGTTCTCCGGGCGTGGAGCCAGAGAATAGGGCACGCGGCCACTCAAGGCCAGCTTGGTCAGCAGACCAGTGCCCTCCGCCTGAGCCGACTGTAAAAAGTCATCGTTACGCAGAACTTGATAAGCCCTCACCAGAGCAGCAACGGCATACTGACGCTCAGGCAGGATGGTAACGCCCGAGGCCATATCCTCGGATTGAGGAATTTTGTAATTATGTATTTGGCCCTCACTGGTAACGTAGGAAAGGTGAGCGCCGTAAGGATAGGCCATTGTGTTTGAACGCGTACAGATAACCAGGCCCTCAGCCAATTTTCTAATGGCTTCACGGCGCTCCCGATCGGGATGACAAACTTCCAGATCGGCCATGGCTAAAACAGCTTGAGAAGCCACATCTAAACGACCATGCAACCAGGCCGGCTCCAGTACTCCATGAATGGTGCTACGACGATCGTAAATTTTAAGCCAATCATTTACGAATTCTAGATCTTGGTAGGCGCTGGAAATCAAACGCTCAGAAAGCTCTTTAATTTGCCCAACTGGTGCCGATCTCGCGTTTTCCGCCGAAGCGGCAACCTCTTGACTGGAAGCAGAACCATTCCTACCACGACGACGACCCGAAGCACCGTTTCCTGTGCCCTTACCCGCCCTTTCAGTGGCTTCTGCCTTTGAGCTTTCCGAATCGTCACTAATACCGCCAACATAGGTAGCTGTGCGTCCGCTGGTCAGCAAAGCAGCACGGGCCTTGATTCTGGCGCTGTAAGCTCTAACATAAAGATCGTCTGCCACAGGAGCGCCGACCAAACTGTCCAAGTTCTGCAACAACTTCTGGTCCAGCGACTCACCCGCTCTAACCTGGCTTAATTTGGCGTAAATGTTGAACAGATTCTGATAATCAGGGGTAAGCTGCACAAATGAACCGGCTTTCACGTCAGCAGTAACTGTCCCCGTCCTGGTACCAGAGGATTTAAAATGTGATCCTGACGCATGACCCCCGGTTGAGGGTCCAACCTTGCTAGAATCGGTTGCCGTGGTTAGGGCGGATTGGGAGCGGGTCGGTTTTAACGCAGGCTCCGAGATAGCAGAGCGCCCAGTAACGGTGGAAGGCTCCGAGTCCGGCGCGTCAGCCTGTTTAGTTACCGTTCCAGCACTTGCGCCAGAATCTTCAACCGTTGTCGATTTGGAAGCCTGGGAAGGTGACACCCGCTCGGGCGATACCCGTTCAGGAAGAGCCTGATCAATCTCTGGGTCATTGGATGAAGGTTTAACGTGGCTAGATGAGGCCGAAGAGGCTTCCTCGGAGGTAGGGTCATCGGAAGTTTCGACGGTGGTTACAGGATGAGGAGGCACAAAGAACTCATCTCCCCCCGCTTCCTGCGCCTGTATCGGCATTCCCGTGACCGCCAGTAAACTCAGTCCTGCTAAAACTACGCTATACTTAAAAGTTCTATTCATAAAATTTCTCTAAACTAAACTGCTATTCTACGCAAACAACAAAAGACTAAGGATTCCAAAAGCCAAGCTTACCAATCAACAGCTTGGCCACACCAGTTGGAATTTTCCCCTTCGGCCAGTTCCTCTGCGTTGTTGCACTGGCGACAGATCCTTCTGCCAGCATAAATCTCTCACTGGTATTGAAACTTAACGGCGTAGGGCGAATCACAAATCTGGATATTTCACCGTCTCAATCCTTTCCACCATCTGCAGATCGGGAGGCAGATCGGGTTCCATTACCTCCGGTTCCGGTAGATCTGCCTTTTTATCGAGGCTATCTCCTGCTTTTTCCTCACCAGAAGCGTTGTCGATAAGAAAACGGCCCACCACCTGTCCGGTGGCCTCCACCGCATTGGTCGTTAAATCGACGCAAACCCTCTCGCTGGAGAGCCAATCCTCGGCGTTATTTTCAAAACGAACATTGCCGCTCAGTTCTACCTTGTTGGCTATACTGTCGTAGTTGGCGGCGTCGGCATAGATACGTCGTTCACCCTGACGGAATCTAATTTTACCACTGGCCCGTCCCTGCCCTTTGTCCCAGTCGTACTCGAAGGATTGAGCCTCCAAATAAGCGGGAATTCCATCAGGATGCTCAGAGTTTAAGCCACTGGCACCGGCACCAGCAAACTTATGTGAGACAATCTGCGCTCCATCTTTGAATATAGCCTTCTTCTGACCATAATAAACACGCAAACTTTTTCCGGTTACAACCGTGCCCGGCTGCTCCAATTTAACATTACCCTGAAAGTCGGCAATCTGAGTATCGGTGTGGTATTGAGCAAAGGAAGAAGTCATAACCACATCTCCATAGGTAAACTTAACATTGCCTATAAGGCGCACCAACTTTTCCTGCTCGTTGTAGTCGCCCCGATCCGAGTTCAACTTAACAGCCTGTCGGTCGGCCACTACCCGCTCAACAGCTGCCCCCTGCTCTTTGCTATCCCCACCTCCCCCATTCGCTGCGGCTACCAGGGTCATGGCGGCACTCAAAGCGACCAGCAGAACAAATTTATGTGTACAGTTTTTTATATTCATAAATGATACAATTAACCTTCACGGCAAACGATCCCAAACCGTATCGCTAGCCATCGTTCCAAACCGTCCCCCTGATCTACTGTGCACCCCCAAACAAAAAAGAAACTGCCTTGGAATACGCAAACAAGCGCTAAAACAGTTTCCGCCCGTTTTCCCCCCACAGCACAGAGCTCACTTCCACATTCTAGGAATTAAGCTAAAGGCCTTCGTAACTGAACAGGCAAACCTACCCCACAGCCGCCTTTTATCCTCATTGCTAAAGTAAGATTTTTTACGGCTATTTTGAAAGCGATATAAAAAAAAGCAACCGTTCCTAACGTTCTCCTCGCATAGCCAAGGCTTCCGAGCAATTACATTTTTCTATTTTAGTCCCAAATAGAATTTTCCAGTTCATTCTTGCTACCCTCGCTCTTTAAGATCCAAAGATTCGCAAATAATTTTTGTAAGAAAGTGATGCTACCAAACCTTGGATTAATGATTTATGATTTAACCGGTCCATAATTGTGCCCGCGCTCAAAACCTTTAAGAAATATTCACTGCTCACAGGATATCTATCTCATTGTTGAAATATAGTGGGTATTGCAAATTATTTTTCTTGTAGGTGCTAATGAACAAGTTTTTATTTTACGTTGTATCTGCTAGTCTCGCGACCTCTCTTCTTTTTACGGGCTGTACCGATAGGAACAAGACTGGAGAGAGCGGCCAGGGAGAACCTGCGGGCAAACCCGCCCCAGCAGCTCAAAAGGTTGAGAAGGTTCCTATCCCCGAACGTGAAGCTACCGACACTAAGCCGGTGGAGACAGTTGATTTCCAGGGCCATAAGGTTAACCTGTACGAGTATACGGGTGCTGATATAAGCATGATGCGTACCGGAAAGTTGGCAGTTACAGGCGATGCTATTTACTTTTATGGCTCAGTAAATGATCCCGAAAAGAGTGACGCTAAACATAAAGCTACAAAGAGCGTGCTATTTAAGGTCGGTTATAATAAAGAGACCATTAAAGATCCCGTGCAGATAGCCGAGGCTAACTACATTTATTACCTTTCTAACGATGGCAAAGGTGCCATTTACAAGGGCAGAGATAAAGACAAGAAATTGAAGCTCGGCTACTACGATGGTAAAGAGGGCAAGTATTTAGAAGAACTCGACGGTAATCTTTTTGCTTGCGATCCTGAAACCGGTTACATATTCTACGATAAGGGCAACAAGTTAGTAAAGGCTAAGTTTGACGCAGGTCAGATTTCTGAACCGCAAGACATTATCGATGATTGTGAAACTAAATTTGGGCGTAAGAGCCTAACCCCGCTGTACGCCGATTCCAAAGCTGTTTTCTGCCAGACAGAAGTTGAAGAGGAAAAAGACGGCGAGAAGATCGAACACAAGCAACTTATGGCCTTCGATCACAATGGTAATTTGCTTTGCACTTACGATGGATTGACCGAATTACCCAGAGGTTGGGCCGTCACAACTAATTACGTTGTACATAGCGGTTCAAAGGGTGATTTGCGTATTTTTGATCGCCAAACCGGCAAAGAGTTGGAGAGTATCAAGCTCAACATACGTCCCTTCTTGTTATGTACAGTTAAGGGCAACGATGTGTTAGTTTACGATGATAGAGCCGATAAAATATATCGCTTAGATTTGTAGTTAACGGAAGATGTGGCCCTTGTGCGAGCAATTTATAACCTTATCTCGCACAAGGGCAGTGATTTATGCTATCATAGTCCAGCGATGAAAGAGCACGTGAGACCTAATTTTATTATTGTTACCGGTTTATCCGGGGCCGGCAAAAGCCAGGCCATGAAGTGCCTTGAAGATCAGGGTTATTACTGTGTGGACAACCTTCCGCCAGCTCTGATTCCAGAGTTAGCCAAGATCTGCCACACCTCCAATATTACCAGCTTTGCCCTGGCTCTGGACGTGCGCAGTCGAGAATTTTTTGAAGATCTGGCTCCTGCCCTGGAACAAGCCAACAAGATGGGCTATTCACCCTACATAGTCTTCTTGGAAGCAGCTGACAACGTGTTAATAAACCGTTATGCCGAGTCTCGCCGCCAACATCCTCTGGCCCCCAACGACCGCGTAATTAACGGTATAATTAAGGAGCGCGAGTACCTGCAGACCTTCCGCGAAGAGGCCGATCTGGTAATAGATACCTCCAAGTTCAGCGCTCATCAACTGCGTGGGCTCATATTTAAGCACTTCAGCGCCAGTGAAGTTACCTCCAGCCGGATACATGTGATGAGCTTCGGCTTTAAGCACGGCATCCCCTTGGATACAGATCTAGTCTTCGATTGCCGTTTTCTGCCTAATCCCTACTACGTGCCTGAATTGCGCCCCTTATCGGGGTTGGACAAGCCGGTTTGCGATTACCTTTACACCTTCGCTACTTACCAGCAGTTCTGTCAAAAGATCGGCGATCTGCTTCTCTTCCTTCTGCCCAAGTATCTGCAGGAAGGTAAGGAGCAGGTGAACATTGCCTTCGGTTGCACAGGCGGGCGCCATCGCTCGGTAGCTTTGGCCGAGACCATATCAAAGCAGCTCGCCAAGCACGGTTACGAAACGTCTATAGAGCACCGCGATGTTGAACGCAACAGCACTCGCCAAGCCTCGTTTAGCGGTGGAAACAGCGGCTTATACAATTCAGTTTCGCCAGTCCCTGCTGTCGAATGCAACCATGCGGCCCCCACCACTTCTGTCCACAAAACAGCATGCGTTACCACCAACAGCAAAACCGAATCCACTACCCAACCTCCAGCTCAAAGCGTCAACGCAAACGACGTCACGTCTACTGCCAGTCTGGCTCAGGGCAGTGTAAAGGAACCTCCCCGCCTTGCTCAGTAAACTGTTCAATAAATTTCTGCGTTCTTTCCGCTGGCTTCTGCCGGGCATGGGAGTCAAGCGCTGGATTGTTGTTCTTATTTTCGGTCTTCTGCTCTTTTCCACCGGTCTTATGCTGCTCAACTCCAACAAAGCAGCTTTGGAATTGGAGCTGGCGCTCCAGAATATATGCGCCAACACTTTAGGCCTGAAGGTGGAAAGCCTAACCATCGACTGGGCCCTCATTTTATTGGGTATAGCGGTGGCCTGGTGGTCAGCCCATTGCGGCTTCAACGTTATTTTGGAGACAAGGGCCGAGCAATCTGGGCAGCCAGCCGACCGGCAAGATCTTGTCGATTTGATGTATGAGCGTCGCCAGCTAAGCCATGGCCTCAAAATTGTAGCCATAGGTGGCGGCACCGGCCTTTCCACCCTTCTGCGCGGCCTCAAACGCCACACTTCCAACATTACGGCCATCGTGAGCGTCTCCGACAATGGAGGCAGCTCGGGGCGCCTTTCCAAGGAACTGGGCATCCTGCCGCCTGGCGATCTGCGCCACTGTATGACGGCTCTGGCCGACGACGAAAACTTGCTCAACGAGCTTTTCTGCTACCGTTTCCACGAGGGCGAGGGCCTGGAGGGCCATTCCTTCGGCAACCTCTTCTTAGCTGCCCTAACCGATATTTACGGCGATTTTGAAGAGGCCCTGCGCAAGGGTAGCCAAGTGTTAAATATTTGCGGTCGGGTTATTCCAGCTACTCTAACCCCAACCACCCTTTGTGCACAACTAGCCGACGGTCGCGTCATTAGGGGTGAGAGCGAAATTCCCGAAGCGCATGGCCAGATCAACAAAGTGTACCTGGAACCAGCTCAATGTACACCGCCCCAGGAGGTGCTTAAGGCTATCCAAGAGGCCGACGGTATCATCCTCGGTCCGGGCAGCCTCTACACCAGCGTGATTCCCCCTCTGCTCATCAACGGCCTGGCCGAGGCGGTCAAAAAGGCCAAAGCTCCCAAAATTTACGTCTGCAATGTCATGACCCAGCCTGGTGAAACTGACAAATATAGCGCCGCCGACCACTTAAAGGCCATAAATAAGCATGTGGGTGGAAATATTGCCAATTATGTGGTAGTCAATGTGGCCCCTCCCAACCGGCTGCGCAAGAAGTACCAAAAAAGCGGCGCTCATCCTATTAAGGCGGATCTCTCCCAGCTTAGGGCCTTGGGAGTTACCCCTATTACGGCTAACTTGGTAAACGAGTCCGAGCTGGTGCGTCACGATCCAGTTTATCTGGCGGAGACCATTATCGATACTCTGGCAGCCCACCGTTCTCGGAGCACAGAAGTTATCCCCATAAACTTCGAGCGCCTAAAGCTTAGGGTCTTAAAGTGATGGCTCCACAAGCGTACGCAGCCGATAGTATACAGCCTAGCACCCAGGCTTAAAAGCAAGTTGTTCCCACATCCTGCAGCCGCTATCCCCTGTTGGAAAAATTTCGGGCAAAATTAAACTCATATGCAGTTTTTCGGCCCTGCGGCAAGGCATCGCAGAAAAAAAAAGTCACAAATACAAGGAGTCTTTTTTATGTCTAAATTACCCATAGTCATCCTGAAATTTTCTGGGCGTAGCCTCAACACTATCAACGATTGGAACAATATCACAGCCCAGATTCGCCTTCATTTAGGCAAGGGGCATATTCCCTTGGTTGTTTGCTCGGCTCTGGACAAGGTGACCGACCGCCTGGAGGCTCTGATTGAGGTAGCCCAGCTCGGCTGCGATGAAACTAACCGGCAAGCAGTAAAAGCTCAAATAGACTCCCTGCGCTGTCAGCATTACGATTTAGCCCAAGCTCTAACCGCTGGGCAAGTTCCTACCGCCTGGCCTAGTTATTTTGAGGCTCTGCAACGCTTGCTCCTGGGCATATCTTTGACCGGCGAGGCTACAAATCGTCTCAAGGCCCAGATTATGGGGTTAGGCGAAAAACTGACCGCCTCCTTGGGCGAACTCTATTTGAAGACCCAACTAACTCCCACCCAGGTACACCTTCTGGAAGCTCCCCAGCTTTTGAAGTGCCCTTCCCCCACATCCGGACTTCCGGAAGAGCATCAATACCTGGAGGCTGATCTTGGCCCCATCGAAGCTGATAACAATTTACAACGACAAATCTGTGAGATATGCGAAAAATCCCGGAGCGAATGGCCTAAGCTTCACACAGATAGCACTCGCCCTCCACAAACCAATGCAAACAGTGCCACCAGCTGCGACGACAGCGCCTCTTGTCCTCAAACAAACCAGCCCAATTCCAATGAAATAGCGGCTCTGCCCGTTTTTATAACCCAAGGCTATCTAGCTTCAAATACCAAAGGTGAACTGGTACTTCTGGGACGCGGCGGCTCGGATGTTAGCGCAGCCGCCTTGGGAGTTAAACTTGAAGCCCAGGAAGTGGAATTCTGGAGCGATCTTCCCGGATTCTACACTACTGATCCTCGCTTAATTGCCTCAGCCCGCCTGTTGCGCCGCTTAGATTACAGCGAAGCCCAGGAGTTGGCCTCGGCCGGTTCTCCGGTGGTACATCCCAAGGCCATCGCCCTTTTGTCCCAGTGCTCCATTCCCATCTACGTCCGCTGTTCCACTAAGCCGGATCTGGAAGGCACCTACATCGGCAATATTCACGCTTCCGAATATCTCTGCGTCAAGGCGCTCACCGTCTCCGGCGGCCTAACTCTAATTTCTATGGAGAATATCGGCATGTGGCAGCAAGTCGGTTTCCTGGCCAAGGCTTTCGCTATCTTCGCTAAATACGGCTTTTCCATCGATCTGGCCGCCACCTCGCAGAGTAACGTAACTGTCTCCCTCGATCCAGCCAGCGGTCTGGCCAACCTGGAGGCCCTCCTGCAGGAGCTGCGCTCCCTGTGCTCACCCAAGGTTATATCGCCCTGCGCTGCCCTTAGTCTGGTCGGCCAGAAGATTCGCTCCAACCTGCATAAACTCGGCCCCACCCTTGAGCTCTTCGAAGAGGAAAAAGTACACCTTTTGAGCCAAGCCGCCTCCGATCTGAATTTTACCTTTGTGGTAGACGAATCCCAGGCCGAGCGCCTGCTTAAGACTCTGCATGCCCAGCTTTTCTCTGGAATTCCCAACCCAACCTTATTTGGGCCAAGTTTTCGTCAAGAGTTCTTAAGTAGCGATAACGCCAATATCACCAATATCTACGAAAACGTCTGGTGGGTGAAAAAACGTCGCCAACTTCTCGATTTGGCCACCATAGGCTCCGAGGGCAGCACACCAGCCTACGTTTATGATCGGCAAAGCCTAATTGACAATGCCCAAACCCTTACCAACCTGCGCTCCGTGGATCACGTCTTCTTTGCTATGAAGGCCAACAGCAACCGGGATATTCTGCGTATTTTCTACGAGCAGGGCCTGGGCTTTGAATGCGTCTCCCGTTGGGAGGTGGAAAGAGTGCGCGATCTCTTCCCCGATCTGCCCACCATCCGTTTGCTCTTTACACCAAATTTCGCCGATTACCAAGATTACGCCCAAGGCTTTGCTCTCGGGGCAATGGTTACTTTGGACAATATCGAGCCTCTTAAGCTGTGGCCCGATCTATTCAGAGGCCGCCAGGTGCTTTTGCGCCTGGACTTGGGCCACGGCGTCGGTCACAGTCGCAAAGTGCGCACGGCTGGCAACTTCTCCAAGTTCGGCATTACCCTGGACAAGTTACCTGCAGTTAAGGAGCTAACCGATAAGCTCAGCATTGAGGTTATTGGGCTTCATTCGCACAGCGGTAGCGGCATTAAAACCGCCGGCACCTGGGCGGAGAGTGCCATGCGCCTTAGCGAGTGGGTGGAACTCTTCCCCAGCGTGAAATACCTGGATTTGGGCGGCGGCCTGGGGGTCCCCGAGCGCCGTGATCTGGACAGCCTGGATCTGCACGCTTTAGACGAACAACTCCTAACCTTTAAAGAGCACCACCCCAATTTGGAAATATTTATTGAGCCGGGACGCTTCCTGGTAGCTCAGGCTGGCGTTCTGCTGGCCAAAGTATGCCAAACTAAGCAGAAGGGAGATAAGCTCTTTATAGGTGGTGATGCCGGCATGCAAACGCTTATCCGGCCCGCTCTTTACGGTGCTTATCACGAAATAGTCAACTTGACTCGTTGGGGTACTCCCAAAACTCAGCTTGCCGATATAGTAGGGCCTATCTGCGAAACTGGAGATATTTTGGGACGAGACCGTCACATAACTCCCACCCAGGCTGGCGATATCTTGTTGGTAGATACGGCTGGAGCTTACGGATACACCATGAGTTCGGATTACAACCTGCGGCCTAAGGCTAAAGAAATATTAGTTTAAAACAACGGAACGCTTGGCCTACGAATTTAGCGAAGTGTACCACCGAGCCGGGGGGGGCTTGATCCGCGGATCTAACGAGGCGAGCCGCCGCGCAGATGCTCCAACCAAACGGCCAGCTTCTTTTCGTAGCCCAAATGCCCAGGCTGATAAAAATGCTGACCCTGCAAGATGTCGGGCAGAAACTGCTGTTCCACGTAGTGCTCGGGGTAATCGTGGGCATATTTGTAGCCCTTGGCATACCCCAACTCCTTCATAACCTTGGTTGGCGCATTGCGCAGGTGCAAAGGCACCGGCTCCTGGGGATTTTCCCGTACAGCAGCTGCGGCAGCCATGTAAGTGTTGCCTACGCTGTTAGATTTTGGAGCCAAAGCTAAGTAGAGGGTTGCATGGGCCAAGGGATAGAAGCCCTCCGGCATGCCCACAAAATGGACCGCCTGCTGGGCGGCCATGGCCACTACCAAGCCCTGAGAATCGGCCAGCCCCACGTCCTCAGAAGCCAAAATGACCAGGCGCCGGGCCACAAACAAAGGATCCTCTCCGGCCTCCAGCATTCGAGCCAGCCAGTAAACGGCCGCGTCCGGATCGCTGCCGCGCACCGACTTGATAAAAGCAGAAATAGTATCGTAATGGTAATCGCCGACGCGGTCGTGGCGCAGATTAGGACGACCCAAAGCTTCGGCCAGGCGCTTTTCAGTGAGAACTCGGCGACCTTCTTGGTCAGGAGCCAGGGAATTGACGGCCTCTTCCAAAGCGTTGATGGCAGTGCGGGCATCTCCAGCACAGGCCTTGGCCAGAACCTCCAAAAGCTCAGGCGAAGCCTCTACATGTAATTTTCCCAGACCGCGCTCCGGATCGGCCAAAGCCCGCCTGAGCAACACGGTGATATTATCGGCAGTTAGGGCTCGCAGCGTAAAAACTCGACAGCGGGAGAGCAAGGGAGCTATCACTTGGAAAGAGGGATTTTCGGTGGTAGCCCCCACCAAAATAATCGAGCCATCTTCCACGTGAGGTAGAACCACATCTTGCTGAGCCTTGTTGAAGCGGTGAATCTCGTCCAAAAAAAGCAAAGTGCGCCGACGCAACAGACGCCAACGCTCTTTGGCTTCCTGAATAACCTTGCGCACCTCACCAACTCCGGCAGTAACTGCCGAAAGTTGCACAAAGGAAGCTTTTGTACTTTTGGACATCAAGCGGGCCAGGCTGGTTTTGCCAGTGCCAGGCGGTCCCCACAGAATAATGGAAGGTAAGGAATCCGCCTCTAAAAGGCGGCGCAGAAGACACCCCTCACCTACAAGATGCTCCTGACCCACATACTCGTTTAAATCCCGAGGACGCATGCGAGCCGAAAGCGGTTCGGGAGAGGAGGGAGCACTCAAGCCCGCTCCACCCTCTTGGCCCTGACCAGGAGCGCCAAAAAGCCCTTCCTGTAAATCCGATTCCTTAGAAACAGCCAAATGATGCCGCGCTTTCCTAATTTTTCAAGGCTTGCAGAGGAGCCGGTATACGACCGCCGCGCTTGACAAAGACCGAGGAATCGTGGGGATTAACCGCAATAATGGTGGCCGCTCCCAGCAAGCCGCCGTAATCAACCTTTTCGCCCGCTTTTTTGCCGGGAATGGGCAAAACGCGCACAGCAGTGGTCTTGTTGTTGACCATACCTATAGCCATTTCATCGGCAATAATTCCCGAGATAGTGGAAGCCGGAGTATCGCCGGGAATAGCAATCATGTCCAGACCCACCGAGCAAACGCTAGTCATAGCCTCCAACTTATCCATGGAAATGGCTCCGATCTCGGCACAATGAGCCATCTCTTCATCTTCAGAAAGAGGAATAAAGGCGCCCGAAAGACCACCCACATAAGAGGAAGCCATAGTTCCGCCCTTCTTGACGGCGTCATTTAAAAGGGCCAGGGCTGCCGTGGTGCCGTGAGTGCCGCAACGCTCTAATCCCATAGCCTCGAGAACATCAGCCACAGAATCGCCACGTTCGGGAGTGGGAGCCAGAGAAAGATCCAAAATACCAAAGTTCACACCCAGACGGCGGGAAACCTCACGACCAACCAGCTCACCCATGCGAGTAATCTTGAAAGCAGTTCGCTTGACTGCCTCGGCAACCTTACCCAAATCGGCCTCAAGACCCAAACGACGGATAGCCGCTTTCACCACACCTGGACCGCTTATGCCCACGTTAATGGAGCATTCCCCCTCGCCTATGCCATGCATGGCACCGGCAACGAAGGGGTTATCTTCCACCATATTGCAAAAACAGACCAATTTGCAACATGGAAGACCGGCTAAGCGGGGATTGAAAAAAGCCGTTTGGGAGACGATCTCACCAAAAAGCTTGACCGCATCCATGTTTATACCAGCCTTGGTGGAGGCCAAAGAAACGGAAGCACAAACACGATCGGTCACATTCAGGGCCTCGGGTATGGAGTAAAAAAGAATGCGATCGGAATCGGTAAAGCCCTTGTGCACCAGGGCGCTGAAGCCGCCTACGAAGTCAACACCAATCTCTTTTGCGACCTTGTCTACCGCCACGGCCAAAGGAACGTAAGAATCGGCACCAGTGGCGGCCCCCAACAGCGACAAAGGAGAAAGAGCGATGCGCTTGTTGACAATAGGCACACCGAACTCCTGGGAGACCTGCTCCACAACAGGAACCAAACGCTCAGCCACGCGGAGAACCTTAGCTACGACTTTTTCACAGGTAGCGTGCATGGAAGAAGCAGCGCAATCCTGTAAATTTATTCCCATAGTAACCGTGCGCACATCGAGATGCTCACTCTCGATCATGCGCAAGGTATCGAAAACTTCATTTGCTGATAGCCACATAAGGCCCCGGGTTTTCGCTTTTTAAACTCTTTCTCCTACAAGAGCATTCTAGCCCATGGGACAAGCAACCGAAGGACCTAACATGAATAGCAGCAACGTTCCACATAATAATGCGGATATCCGACAGCTTAACGAATATAACGGAAGCTTCGACCCCCATGGCCCATTGAGCGGACGGCCGGAAGCTGCGCGAGACATTCGAGTAGAGAACTTTGCCCAACTATGGCTTACATCATTCGCTTGACGCTCCCGGACGTTATTGTGGTTTTTATGAAGGCGTAAGGCACCACAATAAGGGTAAAGAGTACAATCCCGTAGGCAGAAGCATTAAAAATGCTCCCTTCCTGAATCTCGGTGAAAATACAGACCGATACCGGCTTCCAATCCGGCGGACAGGTCATAATGGTTATAGCTGCTTCCTGCATGCAAGCGATGAAAACTAACACTGCCCCGGCCCTTATCCCCGGCCAAATAAGGGGAATTACCACCTTAATTAAGGTAAGCAGATAATTGGCCCCCAAAGTTTGCGAGCCCTCCTCCAACGAAGGCCCCAACTGAGCCAGAGATGCTGAAATCTCCCGCACGGCGTAGGGCATTCCGGTTAAAACGTAGGCACAGACAACCAGCGCTGCCGTCAAATGCCAGGGCAGAGGTGGACCATTGAAGGCACAGATCAAGGCGACGGCCAAAACCACTCCGGGAACAATAAAGGGCAAGAGAATAAGCATGTCTAAAACGTGCCGCCAAAGACTGCGTCCCCGATTTATAACCCAGGCCACCGGCACAGCCAAGAGCATTGACCAGAAAAGACCGGGCCCGGACAACATGAAGGAATTGACAATGGGCGAATGGGTTTCCAACAAGGAACGTAAAATTTCCCCATAACGACTCAAGGTATAACTGTGCGGCAGAACCTCTATGCCCCACTCTCCAGCAATGCTTACCACAAAGGTTGTAGCTACAAAAGCAAGAGGAACACTAAACACAAAAAGACAGAAAGCAAAAGCTGGCCATTTGAGTCCGGGATTATCTGCACAACATTTAGCCTTCTGCACTCCCCGGCCACCGATTACAGTGAAGCTGCCTTTCTCGAGACAATATTTCTGCAGGGCCAAAACGGTTAGGAGAGTGAGCACCATAACCATAGAAAGCATAGCGGCCCCGCCCCAATAGGTGGAACCGGAAAGATCGCGGTAAGCTTCAACCACAATCATGGGACAGTTGAGCGGCATAAGCAGACTGATTACCGAAAAATCACCAAAAGAACGGATAAATACCAAGAACGCTCCAGCCGCCAATCCTGGCATAAGCAGAGGCAGACGAACGGTCCACAAGGTCATAGCCTCATCTGCCCCCAGCACCTGGGCCGCCTCCCCCAGGGAATCATCGGAATTTTCCAGATTGGCCGCAACCGTCAACAAAACAAAAGGGAAGTACAAAAATACCTGGGCAAATACCGCCGCCCACACCGACTGTGCCTCAAAGGGCAAGGGCAAACCGGCCAAACTGAGGGCTTTCGTAACAACTCCGTTAATGCCCAGCAGGTTCTTCAGGGCCAGTGCTCCCAAAAACGAAGGAAGAGCCAGCGGAATAATAGCTAGAGCAGAAAACCATCTTCGACCTGGCAGGTCGTTCCTACTTAGACAGAGTGCTGTCAACGTTCCTAAAGCGGTCGCCAGTAGAGTGACAACAGGGCAGAATCCAAAAGTTTGCAACAAGCGAGCTTCCCAGGAACGCCCGGGCAGAAAGTGGCGAAAAATCGGGAAAAGCGCGCAATCGGCCGGAAGCCAACTGCGCCAGGTAAGACAAACGACTGAAGCAAGAACAAAAACAAGCAAAGTTGCCGGCCAACCGAACAGGCAACGCAAGTTCCGGCCTAGATGACGGTTAAAAAATCCAGTTAAGTAAGCGGTCAGCTGTCCAATTAGAAAGAATAAAACACCCAGGCTAGTAGCCAGCCCTACCGAGTTTATAAGCCCCTGGCTGTAACGGCGGGTGTCTCCCAATTCGCTGTAATAGTAGAGGGTAAAATTCTGAGCCGTCTCGCGGTAAATATCCGACCAACGCCCCTGAGTCAAATATTCAAGCAAAGGAATAGGCTCACCCGTGAAGCTGGTTAGAACCAAAATTAACATGGGAATAACAATAAAGAGACCGACAAGCAGAACCATTCCCAAAATGGCCAGCCCTCTGCCCAGACGTGCTACCATTCTAC
>OMRK01000125.1 GCA_900313515.1 uncultured bacterium
ATGCCGCCGGAATCGGTCATGATAAGGTAAGAAGCCCGCATAAGGCGCAGCAAATCTGTGTAGGGCATGGGCTCGAGGAGATGCACTTGGGGATGATCCTGGAGAATGGGACACACTACCTCACGCACCTTGGGGTTGGGGTGGACGCTGAAAATTATTTCGACGTCGGCAAATTTGTCGGCCAGACGGCGCAGAGCCCGGCATATGTTAGCCATAGGCTCGCCTAAATTTTCGCGGCGGTGGGTCTCTACCAAAATTATGCGCTTGGGTGAGCTTTTTGTGGCTAAATTCAAGAGATAGCCGGATTTATCGGCAAAATGCTCTGGAGTTGACTCGTTCTTGGGATAATTGACGCGACGAACATCCTGTGGAAGGCCATTGGGAAGCTGATTTAAGATTATCTGCAGGGCATCGGTTACAGTGTTGCCGGTAATGTAGGTATTGCTGTTTATTAAATTTTCCTTTTCCAGGTTTTCGTAGGCCCAGGAGGTGGGCGGAAATTGCATTTCGGCCAGGCGGGATAGCAGTCGACGGTTCATTTCCTCGGGGAAGGGATCGTAAATTTTGTCAGTGCGCAAACCTGCTTCGATATGGCCCACGGCAATCTTCTGATAAAAGGCAGCCAGGCCGGCTACAAAAGCTGTGGATGTATCGCCTTGCACCAGCAGGATATCAGGGCGATATTCGGTTAAAACCGGCTCCATACCTTGGATCACGCGTACAGTAATGCCGGTTAAGGTCTGGTTTGCTTGCATGATGTTGAGATCGATATCGGGAACTATGTGGAAAAGCTCCAAAACCTGATCCAAAATTTCACGATGCTGCGCGGTAACTACAGTAGTAACCTTAAACTCTGGGTTAGCCTTCATGGCCAAAACCACGGGCGCCATTTTGATCGCCTCGGGGCGAGTACCAAAAACAACCATAACATGGACGGGATTGGACAATTCTCTCATAACCTCGTTTACTTACTTTCGTTATTCTTTTTTTATTGGCAGGTCCAGTAGAAGAGGGCCAGGCCGCAGAGCCCGAAGGCGGTATTTATGGCGTAAATAATCAATACAACTTGGCGCTGGTTGAATCCTAGCCCCATCAAGCGATGGTGAAGATGGCCCTTGTCGGCTTGGAATATGGGCTTATGGTTCCAAAGACGGCGCAATATGGCAAAGGTGGTGTCGAAGATAGGGACGGCCATTAAGAATATCGGCATGAGAAAAGCAAAGGTAGCTGTGCTTTTTAAAAGGCCTATTATGGACCAACCTGCAAACATTAAACCGAAAAACAAGCTGCCCGTATCTCCCATAAAAATTTGAGCCGGGTTAAAGTTGTAACGCAGGAATCCTATGGAGCACCCAGCTAGGCAGGCCATCACCAGAACTATTACAAACTGCCCTTTCATCAGGCTCACCACGAAGAAGACTGAGGCCACAGTTAGGGACACTCCAGCCAATAAGCCATCCAATCCGTCTATCAAATTTAAGGCGTTGGTGATACCGGCTATCCAGAACAAGGTTACGGCTATGCTCTCAAACGAGTTGAGAAATACTACTCCGTAAAAGGGCACGGTCAGATAATCTATACGGATGCCGAAATAAAACATGACCAGGCCGATCAGCAATTGACAAGCAAATTTAACTTTGGCAGGCATGCCGAAGCGATCGTCTATAAGTCCTACGATGACAATCAAAAGGCCGCCTATGGTCATGCCCAGGAGCTGGGATCTGGTCACTGTAGTGAGGGCCTGCCTGAAGGAGGGAGATAGGGCAATAACCGTGGCCATGGCCAACAGATAACCACCGAATACTCCCAGTCCCCCCCATAGCGGAATGGGCACGTGGTGTACCTTGCGGGCGTTAGGCTTGTCTAGGGCACCGAAGCGCAAGGCCAGCCGCTTGACCAAAGGCACTAAAAGAAGCGTATAAAGAAAGCCTAATAGAAACGCCACCAATTGGGCCCTATAAGACATAAGAACTCCCAGTGAATCTTACTAGCGGAACTGCAACCAAAAAGCTGCACGCCGGAACGACATTCGGCCGCCCGGTCAAATTCCTTATAAACTAAGGTAACCTTTTTTAAAAAGGACTTAAACCCTGTTTTTGGCGTCTCAAGCGCCGGAAAACAAGAATTGGCAGTGAGCAAAGATTAACATTCTGCCCTGTATTACAATTTCTAATTACTAATCTCTAATTGTTAGCTACGGTGACTTTGATAAATGAAGGCACAGGACTCGCGTGCAGATCCTGTGCCTTGCGTAGCCATTCTACCTAGGTTAATAAATTCCTATTTGTCAACGCTGGTGCGGAACTTATTTATAAGCTCCAGCTTGGCTTCTAAAAGTCGGGTACTAAGGGATACGTGGTAAATGTGCGGATTGCGCATGCGCAGAACGCCCGTATCTAAAGCGGCAATGTCTCGCAGACGGTTTTGGCGCATCTCCTCCAAGCTGGGGGCGGGACGGGTTTTGCCACCATTTGCCCAAACTGTCTCAAGTAACGGTTCGATTTTGCTTATTTCGCTCTTTTTAAGAGCACGAAACATGCTCTTCTCTACCGGATGGTGCAGCATAAGATCTTCTTCCTGTCCGGGTTGTTCGTCGGCGAAGCTGATAAGATCGGCTGTGGCTCTCTGGCGGTCATCGTAAATACGCCAGGCCGTCTTGTGTCCGGGGTTGATCATCTTGGAAATGGAATCGGTAAGCTTCATAGCGGGAACCCATTCATCCTTGACCTTTAGAGCCACCAGCTTGTAAACGCCGCCCAAGGCCGACTGACCGTCGGAGGTGATCAGCTTGGTGCCTACACCGTAGCTCAAGCGGTTGATTACGTGTTCGGCATCGACGCCGGTACGTTTGGCATCGTCACGGATTTGGGAATCGATCTGCATAATAGTCATCTCATCAAGATCGTTAGATAATACAATGCAGGCTTTAGGGAAACCGGCCTCATCCAGCATATTTGATATCTTGGCAGCTAAGTAGGCCAAGTCGCCGGAATCGATGCGCACACCCAAGGGCTCATGGCCGCTCGCGCGCAACCTCTTGAAAACGTTTATAGCGTGAGGCATACCGCTGTGTAGGGCATCGATAGTGTCAACCAGGAGCAGGCAGTTGTCGGGATAAAGATCGGCGTAAGCTTGGAAAGATTCCTCCTCGCTCTTGCCCAGGGCCAGCCAGGCTTGAACCATGGCATGGGAGTGAGTGCCCTTGGGGGGCAGGCCCATAACGTAGGAGAGACCTACGTTAGAGGTGTAGTCGCAGCCGCCGATGAGGGCCGCCCGAGCACCCTGGTTGCCGCCTAAGCCATGAGCGCGGCGCAGACCGAACTCCATGAGCATCTTACCGCCGCAGCTGTGGCGGATGCGGGAAGTTTTGGTGGCTATTAAAGTTTGGAAATTGATGCAGTTTAAGAGAGCGGTCTCCAGAATTTGAGCCATAGCCAGTGGGCCCTCCACCATAGTGAGGGGTACCATGGGATGAACCACGCGGCCTTCGGCTACCGATTTGATAGTTATCTTCTTGAAGTTGCCCTCTTCGCGCAGATATTCCAGAAAATCTTTCTGGAATACCGGATTGCCATGGCTATCGCGCTCCTGCTCCAAGTAATGTAAGGCGGCATCGTCAAAGTGAGCGGTTTCCATCCAGTCTAGCAGCCACTCCAGACCGGCATTGACGCAGTAGCCAGCTTGGTGGCCGCCGTAGTCGGGATACTTGCGAAAAAAGTGATCAAAATGAGCTTGCTGCTCATGGATACCATGCCTAAAGTAGAGCTGGGCCATGGTCAGTTGGTACATATCGGTGAAAAGAATGCCTTCCATCAAACGGTTATCGGCATCGTTCATAGCAAAATTACCTCGAAATATATTATTCCCTCGATCAGTTTCATTCCATTTGCCCAGGGGGAGAAGGAAGGGGAGCCTATCCCAATCAGCTGGGAGTGCAAAGAAGTGAAAACAATCGGATAGCCCAGACCTTGAGGCCGAGGACGGCCTTGGAAATTCAAGCTCTGGGCTCTGGATATTTAACCAATGCTAAATTTTACACAACTAGCCTGCTGGCGTTACTTGTTTTATGCTGCGGGAAAGGGCGGAATTGGCCAGAGCAGCGTAAGCGCAACCCACCATATTGGCATCGTCAACCTTTATAATGGAAAAAGTTACCTCTGGCGCTACCAGAGTAGGCAATAATTTGGCCACGTGGGGGGCCAAATCGGGATCGGCCCAGTAGCGGCTACCTTCTGCTGTGATACAGACTCGTCCCTTACTGCCCAAGGCCCGAATTAGGCCAGCTAAACCGGCGGCAATAAGATCGGCAGAGCGGTTCATTATGGCTGCCGCTAAACCGTCGTGCTGGCGATCGCGCAGGTTAACCAATTGCTCAGTACCCTTATAGGGATCAAAGTCTTCATCGTCATCTCCCGGGTGGGCTTCGGCGTAAAGGAAGGGTAAGTAATAACCGGCTACAGCCTTTTCGTAGCGGTGCTGGCCGGTAAGATCCAGATGGGCGTCCAGTTTATCATCGTATTTATTCAGGTACGGAGGGGTAAGGTTGCCTGATTCCAAGTTTACAGCCATGCTGGGAAAACGCCAACTGAGGCGAGACAGCTTGTTTTCCGGGGTGACCGGCACAAAAGCAGCCATGTTGGTGCCAGTGCCAGCAATTAGGCCGATGTGGTAGTCGAAATCCTGGGCGTGAGCCCCAGCACCAGCTAAAAGTGCCGCCACCGTGTCGTTTAAGACCGCAACACTACCGGCTTTATAGCCTTTGCGCTCTAAGGCCTCGGTGAGCATTTTGCCGACCAATTGGCCCTCAACACCGTCAATGTGAACATCCTTGGTCCACTTGATTAGACGAGCATCGGAATTGGGCATAGATTCGGCAGGATAGGAAAAGCAGTAGCCTATGGGCAGGTGAAGCTCTGGATTCAGCTTTAAGGCCAAATCGGCTTGCAGGTCGAAAAATTCCTGAGCAGATATGGACTCACCCTGGCGACCAGCGGGGATTGTTTCTTTAATGGGGCCACTCAATATCTTGTGAGTGCCGTCGGCATTCAGCTTGACCACGGCCGCGCGGATATTGGTGCCGCCGGTGTCGATAACCAAAACTGTGCCGCTTACTCCGGCCGGCGGAGGAGCCAGATAGGCGGGAATAGCTCTTATTTCTTGGCCGTTCTGGGATAATCCCCGGCTTATGCGGTCACTAAAAACCTGCACCGTTTCCAGCAGCTGCTCCTGGGTGAGAGTAAAATCGGCCAGAAGCTGAGGAGTGTATGACATAAACTAATAGCCTCTCAACTGAACAAAATGAGCGTGGCCCTAACACCAAAAGCCACCTTTAGGAGGGCTGAACGTGAATAGCTACCACCGCCCAGAATCCTTTGGGTCCTATAAAATTCGTGAAAACTTTCTAGTAAATCCCTTAGCTGTCCTTCTAGATGGGGGAAATCCGCGCCGGTCTGCGCGGTTAGCAAGGGCAACAGAGTTGGTGGAGGAATTGAGCCCGTGGGGGATAACGTGGCCGTGCTTAAATTAGACATTTTTAGGCTCAGTGTAAGATAGACATTCTGCAGGCTCTCAATTTGGGCAATTAAGCCGCGTTGCTCTTCCAATACCGAATTATAGTCAACGTCGTAAGGCTGGTCGATTGAGTGAGCTTGAGGCAGCGTTGTGGAGAGGCTCTGTGGGGGGAGGTGCAGGGATAGCCGATTGCTACCGTGGTTGGGACAGCATGGAGGGCTGGAGGCGCTTGCACTGCCGAGATTTGCCTGTTTAGTGCTTGCGAAGTGTCGAACAGCTCGTTCTAGCCACTGCCAACGGTATTGAGCTCTTTGCCAGCTAATTGAATTGCTGCACCATGTGGGCAGATCTTGAGACATATCAGTAGAGCTTGCCAAGAGTGAACTATTGGATAATATCTGCTCCAGTCCAGATAAGGTTAACACAAAAAACAAAAGACCGCCGGGGGAAGTGGTTAGCTTCCAGCAACGGCGGAACGAATGGGTGGGAGGGAAAGAGCTCCAAAACTCTGCTATCTTTGCGGCTACCTGGTCTGGCGAATCTGTACCCCATTTTGAGCGCAGGCACAGAGGGGAACTCAGAACTCCGTTTTTCCATTTGTTGGGATAACCGTCTTTGAAAAAGATTATATCTTGGATTTTTCTAAGTGACTGGACCCTATAAAGTCTATTTAAACATTGGCTTAAGAACTCGTACAATGGACGCCGCACTGAACAGTGCATCCACTCAAAACTGCCGTTCAAGTTCTGCATTGTGGAGCGGCCGGTCCAGTCTTTTAACCAGAATTGAGGGGCTACTACAGGCAGTGAACCTTCCAAGAATCATTGCCATGCAACATGACAACCACGCGGGCTTTTTCAGAGTGATTGCGCTCGGTCAGGATCTTGACCTTCTCGTTGTCCACGGAAACGACTGGATCTTCGAGTTTGAAAATTTTTAAAAGAATTTTCGAGCACCAGGACCACAGAGCCTTAGATTCGTTGGAATCTATATCCTTAACCTTGCTGCATAAAGATTCGGCGCCTAATTTCGCCATAGAACTCTGTAACTTTACAAGCTCGGCTTCGGAAAGATCACCCATTCGTTCTTTTACAATGGTGTTTCCCGTTTCGGCTGCAAACTTTAAAGCCGTCAGGCTGAGCAATTTTACTACACTGTCCTCACATATAAAGAGCCAGCCATGAGAATCGTCCTTCTGGCAACATTCGATAAATTTTTTGTAGGCTTCAATTGCACTATCGGAAGACATGTTCGACTGCACCTCTCTTTTCTACTTAACAGTTGCTCAAGACAAAATAGACACAGCAACCGGCTGTGCTTCTTAGACATTAAAAGGCACCCAAGCTCGGGAAGAGTGGGCTACCTCGAGAAACAAACGCCACCGACTGCAAAATTACTTTTAAAAGTTGGCGGCAAAAAACCTGCTCTAAAAAGCTACAGGCTTAAGCATCTTTATTGGCAGTGCCGGTGTTTATGACGCCGGTAACGGTGTATCTGCCTCCGGAAACCTTGTCGCCGCTGTTATCGGTACGGTTCCAATTAACTGAGAAAATGCGTTCCTCGTTAGGCATAATAGTCAGGTAGCGCTGCTGCTTAAGCTTCAAATTATTGCTAGACTTGGAATAACGCCAGATCTCTGTGGGAATCTTGTCGAAAAACATATTCAGCTGCTGCTGCACGACAAAATCTACTTTGGAGGATTTTGTGAAGTCCAGGGTCTTGGGAAGGCCGGTAGTGTTAGTGACGGACATAAGCAAGGTTATGGCACCATTGTTTTGGCTCTGTTGGGCAATTCGTACCGTGTAATAAAGGCCGTCGGAAGACTGGTTAGCTTCACCGCCCATTAAAGACGGATGGGAAACTATAGAGTAGCGCACCAAGACGATGAAAGCTACAAACAAACAGGCGAAAAGCAGGATCACCAGCTTGGCATCAGCCTTTCTATCGTGAAGACGCTTGCCGCTGTGGCGCACTCGGGCTGTCGCTCTCTCTGTATTTTCCATAGCTCAATCTGCCTCTCTAATATTTGCTGAATCGTTCACTGTCATGGCATCGCTTACTAAAAATAACGTAATCCGCTGCCCGATCATGTCAACTACCATAATTGACAACAAAAAGGAGTAACGCCGATGTCTTTCTACACTAGGTGTAGCAACTCCCTTTCAGATCACACCCATTAAATCGTAGGCATTCTAACAAATTTCGAGAATAAGCGCAACGGGATCCGGTTTATAATATGCTGCCGCCCCCCAGGAGCGCTAAGAGTGGACAGCGAGACTTCCTTCCTGACTCAGGTTCGCGGCGAAATTGTCCGCAGTCATCCGCACAGGTGTTGTAGGCGTTATATGTTGGCAGCCCTTCTGGAAGCGGCCAAAAATTACAGAGTTTACGGCGGACCGGTCCTGCGCTTTGCCTCTGCGCAGACCGCACACTTTACCATGAAGCTTCTGCGCAGTTTTGAACTGGAGTTTTTGTGGACTTACTCCGGAGAAAGCAACAAAAGGAAAAACTTGGATAAAGGTGGCAGAGACGAAGGAGAGCAAGGACCGGGGAACGGAGATGGTTACGCAGGTGAAGCGAAACGAGAAATAAGGGGTGGTCGCAAAGCTAAATCCAGGGATGAAGGAGAAACGGATACCTTCAAGTCTTACTACGTCATAAAGTTGGTAGCTTTACCCAAACTGGGCAAGGTCAGGCGTTGTCTTAACTGCATGGATGACCGTTTGCTCAATTTGGGAGAGGTTGATGGTGATCTTAACTTTAGCTTGCCTTCAGGCAGAAATTTGGTTTTTAAGCTTTGTTGTCGCCGTCATTGGCTGGCCGGATTATTTCTGGTATTTGGATCTGTTGATTCTCCGCGGCAGGATTATCGTCTGGAATGGAAATTGCCGCGCGAGAGTTTGGCTAAGCAGGTGGAAATATGTCTGCGTTTGGAA
>OMRK01000092.1 GCA_900313515.1 uncultured bacterium
ACAGCCCACCCTGAATAACGAGAACTCCAGCCAGACATTAATTTCCCCTGCTACTTAGCAAAAATAGGTTTGACAGAGTGCGATTTTAAGGTAACCTCGCGCACTTCGGCAAATTGATGCATTTCCGCAATGCGCTTCTGCAATTCCTGGGCCGTTTTCTGAAGGGAAGCAATCTGGCTACCTACCTCTTTGTCTTCCTCCTGCTGAGTCTGGGTGATTTCTTTTTTACCCACACCTTGGGCTACCTTGTTCATCCAAGCCTCAATTACTCGCGGCGAAACGCCCACCTCGCGGGCAACCTTGTTTTCATCTTCACCAGCCAAGCATCTGATGGCGATAGCCGCCCGGTCTTCATCGGTGAAGTTAGCTAAATTTGCATTAAAAGTGCTGTTCACTTATTTATCAACCTCTGATATTAGATAAAACACACGCGCTCTTCTCCTCTGGTTGGATACATTCCCTCTTTAAACTTTAGCTCTGGGAAGAGTGGTACGAGAATCTCATTAGCGTATTTTATCCGTCATGCGTTTGTTGCTGTAATTTCAGTTGCGAGCTGTTTAAGCGGGGGGGAAGCTGGCGCAGGAAGACGGGCCATATCGGGGAAATAGGCGTCCATGAACGAACTGTTTGGATTGACGTCTTCTTTTAGAATGCTGAGTATTTTGCCCATGTTTGGTGAGGACTCGAAAAAGCGTGGGTTGGCTCTGGCATGGTCTCCTGTGGTGGGAGCGGTAATTGCTCTGCTGTGCATTTTGTTCCCTCTATTTCTGGAAAACCGGGCCGCTGGAGTTAATATGACCTCCCGGATATTTTCTGCTCTGTTGGGAGGAATTGCTTACGTAACTTTCGAGGCTTTTCTGACCCGCGGCTACCATTTAGACGGCTTGGCTGACTCCTTCGATGGATGGGGAGGAGCCTGGGACAAGGAAAAGACCTTGGAGATCATGCGTGATTCTCACATAGGTTCATTCGGAACCATAGCCTTAGTTTTAACCTTGGGCATAAAGGTTGTTGCTGCTGCAGCCCTTTGCTCTTACGGTTTCTTCAGTTGGCTTCTGCTTATCCCCGTATTCTCCAGGTGTCTTATGGCTTTTCAGGCGGCCAACAATCAGTATGCTGGCGGGAATGCGGAGGCCTCTAAAAATTCTGAGAAAGTAGCTGAAGTTAGCAAAGAGTCCGAAAAGAGCGGTAGTTTGGCCGGACAAGTAGTGAACGAGACCGAAGTGTTTCACTTTGTCGTTTCTTTGGTTTTGACTGTTGGATTGGCGGCTGTCACTATTTTCCTGGGCAATCACATCGGAACTAATGGAGCCTACACTTTGGCTACTTCAATAGTGTTTGGAGCCGGTTTCGTCATGACCCTGCTGACTGGATACTGCAGCCGCGCACGTTTGGGTGGAGTTACAGGTGATATTCTCGGGGCCACTGTAGAACTTTCAGAAATGGCCATGCTTTTTGCCGCTGCTTCCTTCTTGGTTATCACCATTGTGTAGAATGCAGGGCGCAGAATTCTGATCTTGTACTTGAGTGCAAGGTAATCAGACACGCCCATGCATTGCATTGCGACCTAACAAAATGTACTGGTCAGCCGCTATTTAGTGACAAACCGCGGGAATCCCATGAGCTTAGGTTTAGGGATTCTCAATTGTTGTTTGTGCGTCTTTGGATGTAGAGGGGAAGGAAGGTGCCGCCCCTTAAGGTGCCAATGACCTCCGCCATTACGGCGACGGCGATCTCCTCGGGAGCTTCACCGCCAATATCGAGACCTATAGGCGAATGGACATTTTTCACCCATTGTGGATCGGCGCCGTCGTCTATGAGTCGTTGTAGAATTAGGGAAGTTCGGCGTCGGCTACCTATCATACCGATGTAGCCTAAATTTGAACCTTTAAGAGCCTGAAGACACTCCTCATCGTGCTTATGACCACGGGTTACCAAAACCACGGCACTAGTTTTGTCTAAGTCGTTTTTTATTGAGGTTAAAAATTCGCTGAAAGGTTGGTTCCGCACGCTTACGCCTTGGGCAAAAAACTTGGGGTCTGCGTATTTGGGGCGGTCATCATCCACCGTTACGGCAAAGCCGCACATGTTGGCCAGAGTTGCTAAAGGTTTGGAAACATGTCCAGCCCCGGCTATAATGAAGTGTGGAGTTGGAGTTATCACTTCGGCAAAAACCTCAATACGTTGTCCAAGCTCCGCATCTGAAAGGGTATACCAGCCGGGCAAGCGGTTCTCTAAAAGCTTCCGTCCGAGCTTGGCTAACTCATCCTTTAGTTGAAAGTTTGGAAGTTCAGCTTGCCCCTCCAAACCTGTCGACTCGGTGTAAAGCCAGTGGTAACCGAGTGGGGGAGTCTGGGGCTGGTCGGCTGGCTGGCCGAGAGAAACAATATTGACCACAGGCTTGTGCTCGTTTAGCATAAGTTCCAGTATATGTTCCAAAAATAGCGTCTTTTCCGGATCGCTACCAAATGGTTCCACTAGAGCCCGCAGACGACCGCCGCAGATCATAAGTTCTTCTTCGCTGTTCTTTTCCAGATTGTGGTTCAAATCTACATCCAGCAGGATGTGGTGACCACTTACAGCAGCCTCTTTAGCTTCTTTCCAAGCTTCTGCTTCAGGGCAACCGCCACCTATGGTGCCGATAATATCGCCATCAGGGCTTACCAACATCTTTGTACCGGCGTTACGCGGAGTTGAGCCGCACGTCAATACCACGGTTACCAAGGAAAACTTGGCTCCGCTGTGCAGACAATCGTAGAGTTTTTGATGAACATCCATGGCCTTGGATAGCCCCTTCCAATGATTTACTTTAAATCAGCAAACTCTGCCCTTATTGCGGATTGACGGTGGATTCAGCCACATCTGGGGATGGCGCCGTTCCCCCAAACTCAAGTTCTGTTTTGGAGGAAACATCTGCATAAGGAGCCTCTTCTTCAGACGAGGTATCCTCTAAGTTTGCGCCCCACACGGCGTTTAGATCGGCAGCCAGCTCTTCGGCGTGGTCTGTGTAAGTTTGGCACATAAAATCCGCCGGCTCAGCACTGCTGTTAAGTTCAGCCTTGCGCTTGCGGATCTCTTGACAGAACTCTGCCAGAACCTTGGGAGCTAGCTTTGTTGTATTAGGAGGCATCTTCGAGGCCTCTTGCAGGTAGAGCCAGCTTAAATGCTCCCCCCAAGCTGCAAAAACCTGAGCCGATAGTCTAGGATCTAGAGTGCGTAGGCACAGCCAGATCTTCTGAGTGCCGCTCAGCGTGCGCAGAGGCGGCACATCTGTGTATTCATCCATCCAACGAACTATTACCATGACCAGCACCAGTGGGGCAATAGCTACGAGCACTCCCCAGCCTGATTGCAGGCCGGCATTAATACTTTCCATTTATTTTGTGCCCGGCTTATCTTTAAGTGTGAAGCGAGGATGCTCCAAATGCTTGGGATTATCCGGGTTGATGCCTCGGGACATAGCCATGTAAAAAGTCATAAACTGCACTACTGGCAACATCAGAAGCACGCGAGCGATCTCGCTCGAACCCGATTTCAAAGCCAAAAGATCATCGCAGCAGGTTTCTAATTCTGGGGCAGAATCTTCAGCTATGATGGCCCTTTGAGCCCGAGTTACAGCTAATTCGCCCATCACTCTGGCTTCGGCGGCTCTGAAGGTATTAGAAAGCATTCCCACCAACAAACTCTGGTTGTTGGCAAAACCATAATAGCCATGCCTAAACTCGAGGAAATAGTTGCTGGTGCTGGGGATACCGGCTATGCGGGCCATGAGATAGGCTGCTTCTCTAGCTACGCCTTCGAAGGGGCCAGAAGCCAAAAATGCAATGTTACCTGGTTTGTTTATGACTAACTGCTGGGCCTTGACCTGCCAATCTTTTATGCGGTTCTCGACAATGTCAGGAAGACGGTTGAGCTCGTCGATAAGAACCTTTTTGCCCGAGATAAGACCTACCAGGAAGGTGCAGGCTAACAAAATTCCGCTGGCACCGAGCACCGGAATCTTAGTTGACTCTTTCAGCTCTGGAAAAACTACCTTTTGAGAGGTTAACTCTGCTTCTAGGCTGGCCTCTTCTACCTCCAGGGACATTGTCTGGGCCCTAGGATCGATCTGCTTAAGTTTCTCCAACCCCCAGCCTACCTCTTGAGCTACTACCGGAGCCGACAAGGCTACTACCAGCGTGCGGATGCGGGCATCGTAGGGGGGGCGGCGCCCGAACATGAGTTCACTGGGAGTTATGGCTATGGAATTGAGACCGGTTACCAGGTGGGTGATCTGGGCGGCCGAGATTGCCATATTGTAATAGTTGGAGGTTCCCACGTAGAGCACCTGCCCAAAATTCTGCTGGCGGAACCAGTCGGTGAGCTGGGCGCTTTGAGCTCCCATTGTGCTTAATACTTGCTTCCAAACCTTAGACTGGTCATGAAGACCATTGAAAAGAATGGAACCCTTTCTGTAAAGCATGTGTCGTCCTCTCCTTGCTTTTATTAAATTTGTTGTTTATTCGTAATAGTTAACCTGGTCTTCATCCACATATCCACTACTGCTGCCCTTTTTCAAGTCGGGAATTACTGTGTTGGGACTAGTGTGAGTTTTGGGAGCTACTGGCATGCCGTTGGTGTAGGAGCGTGGCTTTGAGGCGGGAGTCGCCCCCTGTGAGTCCGCCTCCGAGCCAGGATCTGTTCTAGAAGTGTTCTCCGCTTCTACTTGTGGCACTGCCTCTTCGACTTCCGGGGCTTGATAGACTAAATCGTTATCGCCGTAATCCGTTCCTACGTAGCTGTTGTCCGGCGCAGTGTAACTATTACC
>OMRK01000191.1 GCA_900313515.1 uncultured bacterium
AAAGCCATACCAGCCATACAAGAGGCATGAGCCATCTTCTCACGGGCCTCAGGATCTTGGGCTCCATTGTTATAAGCGCGAGGCAAGTAAGTGAATATAGATTTAGCTGAGCGCATAGCCAAGCTGTCGGTAAACTCGGTGGCCATCATGGAAGCAAAGGCTTCCAGATCGTGGACTAAGGCATCAACACCTGAGGCAGAAGTAAGACCGCGCGGCATACTCATCATCATATCGGCATCGACAATAGCCATCTTTGGCATAAGCTCATAATCGGCCAAAGGATACTTGATGCCGGAGCGTTCATCGGTAATAACGGCAAAAGGAGTGACCTCAGAACCAGTGCCAGCCGAGGTGGGAACAGCCACAAAATAGGCCTTATCTCCCATATGTGGGAACTCATAAATGCGCTTGCGGATGTCCATAAAACGCATGGCCATGTCTAAGAAATCGACCTCAGGATGCTCGTAAAGAACCCACATAATCTTGCCAGCATCCATAGCCGAACCGCCACCTACTGCAATAATGCAGTCTGGCTCGAAGGATTTCATAGCCTCTGCCCCCTGACGAGCCGAAGCCAAAGATGGATCGGGCGCCACGTCGGAGAAAGTTGTGTGCGTGATCCCAAACTCATCAAGCTTATCGGTAATAGCTTTGGTGTAACCATTCTTAAAGAGGAAGCTATCGGTGACAATGAAAGCCCGCTTTTTACCCATACTCTTCAATTCAGTCAAGGCGGTGGGCAGACATCCGCGTTTAATATAAACCTTTTCAGGAGCACGGAACCACAACATATTTTCTTTTCTTTCAACTACAAATTTCGTATTGAGCAAATGTTTAACGCCAACATTTTCCGACACCGAATTGCCTCCCCAGGAACCGCAGCCCAACGTTAAAGAAGGAGCCAGGCGGAAATTGTAGATGTCGCCGATGCCGCCCAGAGAGGAGGGCGTATTGACCAGAATGCGGCAAGTATGCATGCGTTTAGTAAAGCGTTCCAACTTATCGCCGGAAGTTAAGGTATTCAAATGGATGGAGGCCGTATGCCCAAGACCGCCATCATCAATTAGAGCCTCAGCCTTATCTAAAGCATCCTCGAAATCTTTGGCACGGTACATTCCTAAAACGGGCGAAAGCTTCTCATGAGAGAACTCTTCACTCAAATCGGTCGATTCAACCTCGCCAATCAGAACCTTGGTAGATTCAGGGACATGACAACCTGCCAACTGGGCAATTTTGAAAGCTGACTGTCCAACGATCTTAGCATTCAAAGCGCCATTGATAATTATGGTCTTGCGCACACGCTCGGTTTCCAGAGGGTTGAGGAAGTAACAGCCACGCCTTTGGAACTCTTCCCGAACCGCATCGTAAACGCTGTCTAGAACTACCACAGACTGTTCCGAGGCGCAAATCATGCCATTATCGAAAGTTTTGGAATGAATAATTGAATTGACCGCCATAACAATATCGGCCGTATCGTCAATTAAAGCTGGAGCGTTCCCAGCTCCCACGCCTATAGCCGGAACACCGGAGGAATAAGCGGCCTTAACCATACCCGGGCCACCTGTGGCTAAAATACGATCTACACTCTTCATAACCACGTTGCTAAGTTCCAAGGAAGGAACATCCACCCAGGTAATGATACCTTCGGGCGCTCCAGCCGCCACGGCCGCTTCCAAAACGACCTTAGCCGCAGCTATTGTGGATTTCTTGGCCCTGGGATGGGGGCTGATGATAATGCCGTTACGGGTCTTTAGAGCCAACAGAGTTTTAAATATGGCCGTAGAAGTGGGATTGGTGGTAGGAACTATGGCAGCGATAATGCCGATAGGTTCCAGATAAACCTTAAAGCCACCGACCTTATCATCTTTGATCAGGCCGCAAGTTTGGGTATCTCTGTAAGCATTGTAGATATATTCTGAGGCAAAGTGGTTCTTAATTACCTTGTCCTCTACTATACCCATGCCCGTTTCTTCGTAGGCCAACTTGGCCAGGGGAATACGCTGCTGGTTAGCAGCCGTGGCAGCGGCCAAAAAGATTTTGTCCACCTGCTCTTGCGTAAATCCAGCGTAGATTCTCTGGGCCTTCTTCAGGCGCTCTAAGGCCGCCTGGAGGGTTTCCAGACTATCGACAACCGTATATTCCGCGGTACTCATATTATCCATGTGCTTCCTTTCAGAATTAAATTTAAACCCAATCTTTTACGGGTGCCCAGCTATCCCAACTCAACCACCCTAACGCACTCACCCAAGCTTCCCCGACAGCCGCTTCCAACTCATAACTCAACTTTCCAACTTGTCCATCCAACGCCAGGCTAGACCTCACGGTTTAGCTCCTAGACTCCACCATCCGACTCACTTGCCTCACCCTCGTTTAACTCGGTACTCGACGGCCCGGATGTACGCAGATAATTGGAAATAACCGCCAAATGAACGGCCATGTTTTCATTGGTAACAAAAATTTTATCATCGACCCGAAGATG
>OMRK01000032.1 GCA_900313515.1 uncultured bacterium
CGACTGGAGGAGGTGCTCATATTATGCAGTTTATTTAAATTCTCCGAGTTAAACGAATCATCGGCACTAACATTCGAAGCTGCAGCCTGCTGACTATCGCCTGCTGAAATATTCCTAACGTAAGCCTCCAAACGCTGGCCTATTATAACATGTGCCTGCAAAAGCTGCCCAGGAGTAATTGCGGGGGTATCCTGCGCAACCTGCACACTTTGGGTAGCGAGCTGAGGAACTGTTGAATGTGTAACTTGTACTCCACCAACAGATCCAGCTAAACCGTTGAAACGGCTAACCGCACCAAGAGAACCGCCCAATACCGGTACTGTGGACACCGGCCCCCCTCCCAAATTATTTGAATTAACGCTCATGGCTTGTGGGGCAATGTTGTTAAAGGGAGTATCCATGTGTAAGCCATCCTCTCAAAATAATTCCCAATTGAAAGATTACGCACTACCAGCAAGTATACAATAAACGAGCTTGCTTTGCATCCCCAGAATGGGGCCAAAAACTTCTATAAGGGGGAGCCACAAATTCCCCACTCCAGTTCAAAATGCTCATCTTTAAGCCAACTCTGCAGTTCTTGCAAAGTTTCTTTCCTGGCATGCACCTGCTTAGGCTCAAATCCATACCGCATACAGTAAGCGACGCACAAGGCGGCAGCTTCACCAGCATTCCATTCCACCGGATGCAGGCGGTAACAGCCATTAGTTATGTGAGTTACGGAAATATCCTTGGCACCGGCCAGCAAATTATCAACATCCCGTGGAATCAGGGCTCCCAAAGGTAACTGAAAAGGCAGAGCACTCACATCTATGTAATTATCGCCATGAGTTGTGGGATGCAGATCCAAGCGATAGGCTCCTATTCCAACGCTGTCGGCAAACTGATAGGCCTGTACCTCGCAGGCAGGCAGACCGGTGAGCTCACAACGAGCTTCCAAGCTAACCTGCTGTTCAAAAATAGTAGTCAAACCCTTGATACGCCTAGATTCACGCACATAAGGCGCGGCCGCCAGGCCGTCGATAGTACCAGTCACATCGGGACGCAACCCCAGGCCGGGCCAACCACAACCGCCATCATCGCGCGGAGCTTCCGTCTGCATCCAGTAGAGTAGGCTCAAACTCAACTCACGAGCCCCCTGCAGATGCTTACACTTTTCTTCGGGGGTAACATCAACAATATTGCCCAGCAGGTAATCAATTTGGGGCCAGTTGACCAAGACAATATCGGATGTCCCCTGAGAATACTTGAAATTTGCCGCCGCCGAGATACGCCTAAAGGTCCACAAATCCATGGGGCCGCGCTCCGGGCTAGGATTAAGAGGATTAAAACTGCGCACCACCGGCTTTAGAGTAATGGGATGTGTAGCCTGCCAGGAAAGCAAAGGCCCACCCCAGCTGGGCAAGACCTCGGGCACATAACTGCGCCAAAAATCATAATTTGCCGGCTTATCTATAACACTCTCACGCCCGGGTTGATAATCGATAACAAAGCACCAGGAAATAGCCTGCTGATTTTGAGGATCGGCAATCTCTGGTGCGTGCGGTTCCCCTGTTTCTCGGCGGGACTCGCTACCTATGGAATAATCGACCTTGGCCAAAGGCAAAAGATCTCCCGTTTCGGTAGCGTCGATAAAATAGGGAGCCCGGATCAAAACTGAGTGGCGACCATTGGCGCAGGTTTGCTCCAGCTCAACGCTCACAATCCTGCTTTCCTGGCGCTCGACCGCCTTAGGCTCCGTATTCAACAGAACAGTGAGCTGGCCGGAACTGATGTAGGGGCGAAAAATAGCCTCAATAACGGCAGAGCTCACCCAAGGTTCATGGCAGAGGGCCGAAACGCAACCCTTACCGGGGTTAAGCCTCTCCCAGCCCTTCTCCGACTCCTCGGTCAGGGGATACCAGCGGCGATAATACTCCCTGATATATTGGCGGAACTGCCTGTAGGAAGGCGTGCCTCCCCGCTCTTCTATCCATGGATGTTCATCGGGCGGAACTGCTTGGGCGGTAAATTGCCCTCCCAAACGATCACCAGCCTCGGTAAGCACCACCCGCAGCCCTTGGCGCAAAGCCGCCCAGGCCGCCGCCGTCCCTCCCGTACCGCCTCCGATAACGGCCAGCTGACAAGTTAAGACAGTTTCCTCATTGAGCACATTGAAAGAATTCATAGCCTCTGCTTAGACCAGCCGACAGGTAAATCCTGGCAGGCACCGTAAGACAAGCCAACCTACAGCGGCAGACTTTCGCCCCAGTTGGCGAGAAAAAAGCCCCCGTCCGATGGGGTGACCGCCCGAACCACCTCCCAGCAAGCAGGAAGGACTGCAAAATCCTGGCTAGCCCAAAAGAAAAAGACGGGTCAGATCTAAACGTCCGAACCGTCTAGGCTAATTGTATCGCCAAAAGACTTCGCAGCCGCTACTTGTCAAAACATTCGAGCCATCGCGCGGAGGTAGGCACCCCCACCATGGCAGAGGCAACGTTCCCACCCGATCGGCTAGCCCTGGACGCTTCGCCTCTTGGTAGCTATGCGGTGGTAGCTTTCCACTCTGGGTAGGCCACCTCCGGGTATATTCCTTTTCGCGTACCCCCCTAAGGTGTGCCGCGCCCTCTGATACTAAAACGCGGGCGGCAACAGGCAACTCACTCGGTGGTGGCCATGTTCCCGCCCGGGTAAGCCAC
>OMRK01000005.1 GCA_900313515.1 uncultured bacterium
CTGGTTAACCGCAGCCTTTCCTTTGTGCAGAAGCATTTCCAAGGTATAGTTCCCCAAGCCCAGCCTACGGAAGCCGACAAGGAACTTTTAGAGCACTCTAAGGAAGCCTTTGCCAAAGTTGGTGATTTGATCGCTGCCTGCCAGTTTAAGCAGGCTCTGGCCGAAGCTATGGAACTGGCTCGCGAAGGTAACCGCTACTTCGACTCTCAAGCTCCCTGGAAGGAAGTTAAGCTGGACAAGGAGCGTACTGGCACCATCATGGCCACTATGGTTAGGTTTATAGCCAACCTGCGGGTTATTCTGCATCCTTTCCTGCCGGATACATGCGCCAAGTTACATGAGTTGTTAGCTCTGCCCGGAGAAGCTGAGAAGCTTCCTTGGCAGCCAATTGAAATAGAGGCGGGCCATGTTTTAAATAAACCAACCCCTCTTTTCAAGAAATTGGATCCTTCCATTGTAGAAACGGAACGGGCCAAGTTAGGCTAGTAATTTGTACGCCTCGCCTAAACTCAGCGACTGAACAAGGTTTAGGCTTACGTTTGGGGCAACTTTGAAGCTAGGCTCGGGTGGCTTTTTATCATCCTGAAAAGTTTGGAGAAAATGGTCACCCTCAAGATTAAAGTATATTTTCAACAAAAAAAGATAAGGAGAGAGTATCTTGCTAAACAAACAATACGGTATGCCATTTAAGAGCTTGGCAGTTGCTGTAATGGCTTTATGTTTGCTTATATCGATGGGCCTTAAGGCCAGTGCTGCCGGTTCAGATGTAACTGTTTACGTAGACGGAAACAAGTTGGCTCAGTCCGGCCTTATGCTCAACGGCGCTACCTTGGTGCCAATGCGAGCTATCTTTGAGGCCTTGGGAGCGGAAGTTAAATGGGACGGAGCCACCCGCACTGTCACAGCCAACAAAGAGAGCACAGAAATTCGACTCACCCTTGGGCAAGCCAATGCCTATGTCAACGGCGAGCTGAAAACGCTCTCCACCCCCGCCGCTTCGATAGACGGCGCAACCATGGTTCCCTTGCGCTTTATAGGTGAAGCTCTGGGTGCTGAGGTAAAATGGGAAGGCGCCTCCAAAACTGTTCGCGTTAACAGAAAAGAGGGTGCTTCTACTGCCCAGGCCATCAAGATTGATGAGCTGGTTGTCAGTCCCCGTCGCGCTCTGCGCACCGATGAGACCTTAACCGTCCAGATGCGCGGTGAGAAGGGATGCAAGGCGGTCTTTGATATAGTCGGCCTTAAGAATGGCATTCCCATGCACGAAGATTCCGAAGGCGTTTATTCTGGCTCCCTGACCATCCTCAAAGATATGAAGATCTCTGACGCTGTGCTTATCGGTCGTCTTTCCAAAGATGGAAAGGAAGGCTCCAAAGAGGCCAGCAGCACAGTAACTATAAACAGCCGCTCGGCCAGCCGCCGTTCCGGTACAAGCTCCCAGGAGAAAATTAACGATGTAATCGACAGCGTGCATCCTGCTGACAAAGCTGAGGTGCGGGCCCTCAAAAACATCAAAGTCAATTTTATAAACAATATTGGTAAGGGTTCAGTACGCCTCTTCTTTGATAACAAGGAAGTCACCGGTTCCTGCACCTACGCCGATAAGAGTATTAGCTTCACTCCCACCGATAAGGTGGCCGCTGGCAAGCACCAAGCTAAAGTTTCCGGTACGGATAACGAAGGCAAGAAGATCGACTATTCTTGGGAATTCACTACCAAGAACAGCTCTGTGGCCGGTACAGAATCTCATTCGATAACTCTCACCGTTCCCAGCGAGAACGAAAAGATCGGAGCTTCTCTGCATTTGGTGGGCACCACTACTCCTGGCGCCACGGTTAAATTTGAGATCGTCCACAAATTATCGATCATTGGCGGCTTGGGTGTTAAGGATGTCAAACGGTTAGAAGTTATAGCTAACAGTGACGGTCAATTCGACACTCAGGTCAATATGTCCGATGTTACCTCCGGAGCAGCCATAACTGTAAATGGTGAAGTTTACGTAGACGGTACCAAAGTTGCTTCCATAACCCGCAACGCGGTGCGCGAATAACTTACAAAATGTAGCCGTAAAGCCTCTTGCTTTAGCAATGGGAATATAAGGCGACCATTAATTGCTAAAATGAGAGCCGACCTCCTTCGTAAGGTGGCGGCTCTATTTTTATGCCTTAAATAGCGGCTATACCAGCCTTTGTACTGAAGGCGTTTAGAAGCCAGCTTAAAGCATGCCGACGCGGCCTGTCCTAAAGGCTAATTACCTGCCCGTCTTGCATTTTCACAGCAGCTGTCAGTTGAGTTATACGGCCCCCCTTGTTCTTATCAATAAAGATCTGCAGATCGGCCAAAACGGGATCAGTTGGCTCCTTACCATGCACACTGGCTTTAATCTGCCAACCAGCTTCTAACTCCCCAATCTCGTCTATTTGAAATTGAGGTGGAGATTTAGGGGAGTCCTGGTAAAGAACCTTAAGGGAATCCAAAGACATAAACAGGCTACTATCCACATATTTCCGGGCTTCTTCTAGATCAGATTTGGCAAAAAAGGCTTCAGCAAAATCCAATACTAAAATTTTCGGATCGGCTGGCAAACGTATTGCCGAATCAGTAAGTTCAGAACCGCCATCCGTCTTAATACGCTCAGTACAGCCAACGCTACACGCCAGCCCGAGAACAACCAACAAGCTTAGTAACAGAATCTTTATTTTATGCATGCCCACTAATCTATTTCAGCAATGGAAATACTGACCGGCTCTGCCTGCACCGCTGGCCACAACTTCTTCTCCTGCTCAAGGCGAGCAGGAGCCATGGTAAATTCGCCCTTGCTGAGCAGCTTACCCTTAATAACAAACTTATGAACCCCTTTAGGCAGAGAGGTCAAATAAATCTGACCGTCACCTTTAACAAAGAGACTGTCCAAATTTTGCGGCCAATCCACTCTATCAATGTTTAAGGCCGCTAAGTAGGGCAGAGTTATCGTAACATAGTGCAGATCCTGCTTACTGTTTACGTTAACGTTTATCTCTACAGATTTTCCATATAGAGGGGCACCACTGGCCAAAGCCGGAACTGTATTGGTAATTGATAAGCCATTGTTAGATCCAACCGACTGGGATAAGCCATGAACAGTAAGTTCCTCATACAAGTGTACCCAAGCCAC
>OMRK01000110.1 GCA_900313515.1 uncultured bacterium
CGCTCTGGGGTTCTTGCCGAATGAAAATCTCCCTGCTTGATGTGGGGATTAACTGGCTTGAAAAGAACGCAAAAACTCGTGAATGTTCTTGAAGAGCTGCAATCTGAAGGCAAGCAGCGAGATTAAAATTTGGGTTGGCAGGGATGAGGCAAACAAAAAGGCATCCGGTCTTGGAACCGTACGCCCTCTTGTCTAGGTAAGTAATCACCCCTGTGGCTCCAACAGTAGGGTTCGAACCTACGACCGATCGGTTAACAGCCGATTGCTCTACCACTGAGCTATGTTGGAATATATGGCTCCAACAGTAGGGTTCGAACCTACGACCGATCGGTTAACAGCCGATTGCTCTACCACTGAGCTATGTTGGAATATGTGGCTCCGACAGTAGGGTTCGAACCTACGACCGATCGGTTAACAGCCGATTGCTCTACCACTGAGCTATGTCGGAATATATCTCACTCCTGAGAAGGCAAAAGGCCACGCAACACCGTCCGACCGCAAGATCGACACACAACCTCCCAACCTCCGAGGAGAACGGAAGCATTCTAGCACTAAACTTAACTGAGGTCAAGCTTACGGAAGCAACTTTGCCGGAGAAGATTAGAGCAGAAGTATGTCTTTTTTCACAAGCGGCGTCCGGAATTGGCAGGGGAAGGTCTGGTGAAAAATAGAATTAGCCGCGCATGGCTGATGATACTGTATATGAAATAGCGTTAAACATTATTCCCGTTCGAATTCGTCCCTGTAAGCCCTATCAGGAAAAGATTTCTGATTTCGCCTCCGACGGACGTCCCCGTTTCGATTGGGAGATTATGCGTCACAAAAAGTTGGCTTTTGGCGATACCAGTATAGATGAAACCTGTGCCGACTGTTCCATAAATATTCTCCAATGTGGCGAAGGCTGCCGGGGGCCCATTTACGGTTTGGATGTTTTCTTGAAGGCTGTGGCTCATCTCATGCCAGATTCTAAGTGGGCCTCGCTGAATCTGGAGCCGGAGAATGATTTCAATGCTATAAGAACCTTGGAACTGGCTTACGACTTGAATAAGGTTGAGCTTAATTTTGAGAACAACAATTGGAAGGTCGCCCAGCTTTACGCTTACGGTGAGCCGGTTATGGAGTATTTTGATGATGGTTTCTCCCATCCGCGCTTCTACCCTTGGAATGGCGAGACTCCGCCCTTCCTCATCAGCGGTAACGAAGGCTACCAAATTTATCTCTGTCAGCACGGCATTATAGTTAAGTCTAATTTTGACGAAGGCAGTGCCAATGTGTACGATAAGCTTGTCCGAGATGAAAATGGTGTTAGCGGTATAACCAAAGATGAGACAGTCGTAAAATTTACTCCTCTGATGGGACGTTATCCAGAGTGGGATGCCAACGATCCGCATGCCTACGGTGAGCTGCGTTTCCTGGACATGAAGGCCTCAGAAGTGTTCAGGGACACTCTCAACATGTTAACCGTTTTTACCGAGATAGCTCGTAATTCCAAAACCGGGTTCAGCTTAAATATCATCTAGTAAAACGATAAGCTTCTAGAAGATTTTTGATCTTAGTTTGGGGAGTGACGGAAGCGTCGGTCGGTTTACAGCGGAAGGGTAAGGCCCTCGCTTTGGGCGTGAGTAGTATCATTTGGAACTTAATCCGGGTTTGCCTGGTGCCGCTTTTTTGGGGATGCGGTGAATGACAGGAGTGTCAGGGGGGGGCACTGAGAACGGGATAGTCCTATGCCTCAAGCTCGGTAAGTTTTATATAGGAATATTTGAGTTAAAGTCATTATGCAAGGCGTGTCCGCCTTTTTAGTATTACAGGTATGGGCGGGCTTTTATGTTTTAGTAGATAGTTTGAGTTGATTGAAGAGGCAGAAGTTATGGCGGAGTTGGAAAGAATGTGGGCGCCTTGGCGCATGGAGATGATCAGAGCCCCCAAGCCTCAGAATTATTTAGATGAAGGCTGTTTCTTGTGCGATAAGTGCAAGCAGGGTGGCGATGATGAGGAAAATCTCGTTTTGGAACGGGGCAGAACGTGCTACTGCCTTATGAATCTTTATCCTTACAATAACTGTCATTTGATGGTAGTTCCTTACAGACATACCGGCAATCTCTTAGAACTTACTAATGAAGAATTAGGCGAGATGATGGTAATGGTCCAGCGTTGGACGGAAATTATCGGAAAATCTGCTCATCCTGAGGGATTCAATATAGGTATGAATGTTGGTCGCGTGGCCGGAGCCGGCATGTCTGCCCATTTACATATGCATATAGTGCCCCGTTGGAATGGGGATACCAATTTTATGGGAGTAGTCGGGGGCTCTCGGGTTATCAACCAAGCTTTGAAAGAGACCTGGCTTGAGCTCAAAAAACAGCAAGCAGAAGTCGATTCTTGATTGACCAGTTAGGGGGAGGCAGCTTGCCAGCCGCGGGGGGGGGGCGGGGCATGTCTAGTTCTTTGCGGTATGGGCGCTGCTTGAGGAGAGAGCTGATATGGGGGCCGATGGCCCCGCTCACCTCGCGAGGGGTGCGTTTGTACACCTTTAGGCGCTGGAGGTAGGGTGCTGCTTAAGGAAAGATTTAAGCTTTAGCGGCATCCACGCGCTCAACGTGCGGGCGCAGAGTTTCCCTTTGTCCGCTCGCTTGTAGCATGGGTTGCCCTGCGCTCACTGTGCAGGCGTTTCGGCCATTGTAGTTATTGTTGAGATCTACCCTTGGCAGAAAGAAGGTAATACAACTGTGGGATTAGATCTGATATCTCGTTACCGCAACTTACCGAAGCCGCGGGTTGTTGGCCTTATGTCGGGAACTTCACTCGATGCTATTGATGCCGTTTTAGTGGAGATGGGCCAGGAACGGCCAAGGTTTATTCGGCTTGTTTCGTGTCCTTTGGATTCCGAGGTGCGAGTTCAACTTCTAAAGATATGTCGCAATGAATCCGATGTCTGGGAACTTACTAGGATGCACTGGTTCATGGGAGAGTTGCTGGCCGAGGCCGTGGAAAAGCTCAAGGGTGAATGTGAAGCGGCCGGTGACAAGGCTCCTTTTGATCTTATTGCTTCCCACGGCCAGACCGTGTGTCATTTGCCTGTCAGTGCCTCTTTTCTGGGCCACTCGGTACGCGGTACCCTGCAGATAGGCGAGGGAGCGGTCATAGCTGAGCGTACTGGGTGCCTCACTGTGTGCGATTTCCGGCCGCAAGATTTAGCTTTGGGAGGCCAGGGAGCTCCGTTAGTACCCTTTGCCGATCAGATTTTTTTTCACTCCCCGGATGTTGATCGAATTGCTCTAAACATAGGGGGCATGGCCAATATCACTTACATTCCCAAATGTGGGGAGTGTCTAGCTTGCGATACTGGACCAGGCAATGCTCTATGTGATCGAGCGGCGGAGGTTTATCTCAATGAACCCTGTGATCGTGATGGAAGGTTAGCTTCGAGTGGTTCGATCATTCCGGAACTGCTAAGTAAGCTAGCTGAGTCGCCATTTTTGCGGATGCCTGCTCCTAAATCTACTGGGCGTGAGGAATTTGGAGCAGATTTAGCCGATAGAATTATTGCCGAAGCTAGTAAGCAGGGTTGGGAGGCGGCGGATGTTATGCGCACTTTAGCTGCTTTCACCGCTTATTCTATAGCTTTGCATGTAAATAGAGCGCACGAAGATAAAGATGCCCCATGCGAAATTTTGTCCGGAGGTGGCGGCATTCATAACAGGGCCATAATGCAGGAGCTGCGTGAACGTTTAGATGGCAGGTTCACTTTTAAAGGCATGGAGTCCGCTGGTGTGCCGCC
>OMRK01000262.1 GCA_900313515.1 uncultured bacterium
CGATTTGGAGGAAAGGCTCAATAGGCAACAGGAGCTTTTAGATAAACAATCCCGGTTTATAGAAGAGCAACAAAAACAGATCGACGAACTGCGCAGCCAGGTAGAAGCTCTGCGCCAGGCTCAATCAGCCAGCGCTGCCCAAACCGAGGCTCCAGCTGTGGCCGGCTCCCCTGAAGCAGACAATCAAAATGATGAACTCAATGCCCAGGCAGACAGCGAGGCTTCTAAACCCGATTCTCTGCTAACGGATTCCCAGACCGAACCTTCCGAATCAACTATCGCTTCCAGCCAAACCGAGGAAAGCTCCGAGGGCACTCTGGCCGCTCAAGCGGACGCTGAAGAAAATGGCGAAACCGAAGATCCGGGCCCTTTGCCTCCCAGCGCTGGTGAAACTTTGCCCGAAGCTACAGCTCAGGCCAGCGGCCAACAAGCCGACCTAAACCCCAACATTTCCTTTGTTGTATTGGGCGGAGCTCAGTTGGATGGTGCAGCCGATGATAAAAAGAGGGGCTCTTTCTTTATAAACGAAGCCGAATTGCAGATTTCCGCTCCTGTAGATCCCAACACCCGTCTGGAAGGTACTTTCTCAGCAGGTTTCGAGAACGACCTGGAAATGGAAGAAGCTTACGCCCAGTACATGGGCTTTAGGAACTTACAGATTAAGGCTGGCAAATTCCGCAATGAGTTTGGTGCCCTCAACAGTACCCACACCCATGCCTTACCTCAAATTGATCGGCCTCTGCCGTACACTGAATTTCTGGGTGATGAAGGACTGGGCGGCGCCGGCGCAGAGGTTTCCTACCTTCTGCCCGTACCTTGGTACTCGAAGGCCACAGTTTCGGCTACCACCAGAAGCGGCGAAGAAGATGATGAGGAAGGTGTTTTTGCCCTCTTCCCCAGCGGTGGCAAGCATAACCCACTATGGGTAGCCCGCTGGGAAAACATGGCCGACTTAAATGACGACACTACCCTAACACTAGGCCTTTCCCATGCCAGCTCATCAATCAACAATGGCACGGTCAAATCCGCCCAAATTAACGGAGCTGACCTAACCTTGAAATGGCATCCAGCCAATGATACTTACAAAGAGTTCGTCTGGCGTTCAGAGTACATGAAGGCTAGGCAAAAATATCAGGAGCCAACAGCGGAACTGCCCGCAGGTAAAGCTACAGAGACCGCAGAACAGGCTTTAAAAAATAAAGATTTAAACGGTTGGTACAGCTATGTTTCCTACCGCTTAAACCGCAATCTACGCTTAGGAGCTCGTTATGAACAGGTGGATTCTCCTCTAGTAGAGGGTGGCAATACCAAGCGAATTTCAGCAATTGCCGAGTATATCCTCAATGAATGGAACTCCCTTCAATTGCAATACAATAACGTTTCACCCAGCTGGAGCAACAACTACAACGAAATTAAATTGCAGTGGAACCTGGTCATAGGACCGCATGGTGCCCACAAGTATTGATGGCCAACCCCCTGCTCAATACTGCTCTAAAGCCAGGCGCAATGCCGCACAACCGTAAAGAGGCAGCCCGCCTAATAGAACTTAAAGAAATTTAGAAAGGATAGAGAGATGAATAAGATATCAAAAGCCTTTACCTGGTTATTTATTTTCTGCTTGTGCATATTTATGGCAAAAACGACCGCTCAAGCAGACGGCCAGCTTAAGGTGGTAGTCACTACTCAAGATCTGGCCGATATCGTGCGCAATGTGGGAGGTGACCGGGTACAAGTTACCTGCATATGTCGCGATGGCCAAGATCCGCATTTTGTGGAAACTAAGCCCAGCTACCTGCGCAGTCTGCAACAGGCCGACGCCTTCATAGAGACTGGCCTCTCTCTGGAGATCGGCTGGGCTCCCAGCCTGCTGCGCAGTGCCCGCAATCCCAAAATTATGCCTGGACACAGCAACTTTATGGAAGCCAGCGCGGGCATTAAAGTGCTGGAGAAGCCCACCGGAAAGGTTGACCGTACTCGCGGCGATGCCCACCCCGATGGTAACCCCCACTACACTTTGAGCCCCAACAATGTTAAGCAAGTGGCTCGTAACATCACGATCTTTTTAAAGAAGATCGACCCCCAAGGCTCCCAGATCTACGATAAGAACTACAGTAATTACTGGTACATGATCGATAATGCTGACAAACGCTGGAAAGCCGCTTTAAAACCCTTCGCAGGCTCCTCCATTGTAACCTACCACAGCACCTGGACCTACTTTGCTCAACATTTCGGATTAAAAGTCTGCGGCCACGTAGAGCCCAAGCCCGGCGTTTCTCCTTCCAGCGCTCAACTTAACGAGTTAGTCAAAACTATGGCCGCTTCCAACGCCAAAGCTATCGTCTACGAGCCCTGGTATCCAGCTAATCTGCCCAACTCCCTGGCCAAACGCACCGGTGCGCAAGCTCTCATGTTGAATATACAGCCTGCAGCCCAAGGTGTAAGCGGTCAGAGCACTTATATTCAAATGATGGATCGCAATGTAAACAGCTTGGTTAAGGCTTTGCAGTAAGATGAGTAAGTTTGTAGAGTTCAAAGGGGTTAGCTTAGGATACGGTCGCCATACGGTGCTGAAGGATTTAAACTTTAGCCTGGAGCGCGGCCGGTATATCGGCCTGGTGGGCACCAACGGAGCAGGTAAATCCACCCTTTTGAAAGGGCTGACCGGTGCTCTGCGCCCTAAAACGGGTAAAATTTCCTTCTGGAACAAGGAAGGCCAAGAGATCTCGCGCCTGGAGGCCTTAGGATATATGCCCCAGCATCAGAGCCTGGAAGTAACCTACCCACTCTCGGTGCTAGACGTTGTGTTAATGGGCCGATACGCTAAGATGGGCTGGCGCATCATGACCTCGAAGGAGGACAAGGAAGCTGCCCTCAACGCCCTGGAACAGGTGAACCTAGCCGATCGGGCAGACTCACACATAAGCGATCTTTCCGGCGGCCAACTTCAACGAGTGCTGCTGGCCCGGGCCTTGGCCGCCGATCCGGAGATTCTGCTTTTAGACGAGCCCACCAACGGTATGGATTTAGGCGCTAGCCAAGA
>OMRK01000081.1 GCA_900313515.1 uncultured bacterium
ACTTCCGCTCCTGCCGCGGCCGCTGAGAAGCAGCCCGAAGAAACTTTCGTTTCCTCTGCCGGCAACAGCCCGGTGAGTATTATTGTCACCAATAGCGATAAGAACAAGTTGGAAGAGATGCGCGCCGCTATTCTGGCTCAGAATCCCCAGAACAGCATCAAGGCCGATCTTCCTTTAATTAATGGCTTTGCTGTTACTATTAACCCTGGTGAAGATGGCGCTTCCCTCAATACTCTCAATGAGATGAACGGTCAGACCGGTAGCATCTTCTTGGATGCCAAGATTGGTATTCCTCAGACTGAAGTTCATGATGTTGAAGACAAGATCATGAAGCCCTTAATGGACACCGCTAATGTGACCTTGGGCGTTGACAAGCTTCACGAGCAGGGCTTCACCGGTAAGGGTACCACCGTCTGCGTTATCGATACCGGTATTGCTCAGCATCCCGATTTCGAAGGCCGTATCGTTGGCTTCAAAGACATGGTCAACGGTCGCACCGAGCCCTACGATGATCAGGGTCACGGTACGCACTGCACCGGCATTTGCGCTGGCTCCGGTAAGAGCTCCGAGGGCAAGTTCGTTGGTGTGGCTCCCGAGGCAGACATCGTTGGCGTTAAGGTTTTGGATGGCAGGGGCTCTGGCTCCTTGTCCGACGTCATTAAGGGCGTGCAGTGGGCTGTTCAGCACAAGGATGAGTTCGGTGGCATCGATGTCATCAGCATGTCTTTGGGCGGCTATATTTCCCAGAGTTACAAGGATGATCCCGTTGTACAGGCCGTTGAGGCTGCCAACGCTGCTGGCATCACTTGCGTGATCGCCGCTGGTAACGAGGGTCCCAGCAGTGGAACCATCGGTTCCCCCGGCAACTCCCCCAACGCTATCACCGTCGGTGCCTTAGATGACCGTGGTACGGTTGATCGTTCCGACGACAAGTTGGCTTACTTCTCCAGCCGTGGTCCCAGCCGTATCGACAAACTCGAGAAGCCCGATATCTTGGCTCCTGGTGTGAACATTACCGCCGCTGCTCACAAGGGCGGTGGCTATGTTTCCATGTCCGGTACCTCCATGGCTACTCCTTTCGCCGCCGGCGTAGCGGCCTTGATGCACCAGGCTAAGCCCGGCATCAGCCCCGCTCAGGTTAAGGATATCATGATGAGAAATGCCGATGCTCTTCCCAATGTGGACAAGTTCCAGCAGGGTAAGGGTGTGATTGATCCTCAGGAAAACATCGGTTTCTTGGTGGGCAAGTAAGTTGAAATTCGTTAGATTCCGTCGGGGCCTCTATGGCTCCTAGGAGCTAGGAAGCTGGCAGTGAGCGTTGCGCGTTGCCGGCTTCTTTGTTTGTGCTGTTGTCAAAAACACTGTAACCCCTCTACTTAGATTATGGGGGGGGGACAAGGCGATCGCTTCCGGTAGGTTTACCTGTTTGTCCGAAAAAGAGCTGTAAAGGTATTTTGCGCTTGGGTAGCGATTTGTCCATAAGCAATAATTGCAGGCGTTTTCCTAAAAATATTTAGGTTATTGGCGTTAAAATGAGGTGCAAGTTTATGCAAAAGAGATTGAGTTTAATTTCTACTGTTGTTCTGTTATTCTTCGTTTTGGGGTTGTGTGGCTGTGCTGGCGGCGGCATAAAAATGGAGTATAAACCCAAGGTTGGAGAGAAGTTAAAGTATAGAACAAAGTTAACTCAGAAAATGGATACTCCTATGGGTAACATGAATATGGTTGTGACGGTAGATATGGAGCAGAAGACGCTTAAAGTCAACGGAGATGAGATAGAGTACAACTATAAGGTTCTCTCCAGCTCAGCGAGCATGAATGGTAAGAAGGTGAATGTGCCTAAGAGTCCCGATCAGAAGATTGTTATGGATAAGAGCGGACGAGTAATCAAAGCTGACAACAGTGCTATGAAGCTTAATTTCCCTATGCCATCAAAGAAGATTAAAGTTGGAGATACTTGGAAGAATAGTGATAAGGTCGAGTTGGAGAAGGGTGTGACCCTCAATGTGGACTGTACTTACAAATTAGTTGAACTGAAGAAGGAAAATGACCGCGATATAGCCGTTGTAGACGCTAATGTTGTTGGTGAGGCTGAAAAAGACGGTGTTACGATTAAGTGTGAGGGTACTGGCAATACCAAGTTTGACTATAATGCTGGAGTTTTAGTAAAGAGTGAGGTCAAACAAAAGATAACCATTTCTCATGAGGGCGAGTCTATGCCCATGGAGCAAGACATGGTCTTTGAGTTGATAAAGTAAGTTTAGCTCTTTATTACTAAAAGAATACGCCTCCTTACACAAAAAAAATGCAAGGGGGCGTATTTTTATTTTTTTGTCTATCCCGATTTTTTATTTAGTTTAATGGTTATTTGCACTCATCTTGCCCAGCTGTATTAGATGGGGGGAGCGCAAAAACGACCGCTCTCCATATTGTAACAGAAAACGGTCGCTTTGTTGGATTCGTCCCGCAGGACAGGTGTGACCTAGTGCGGCATCTGCATTACATAAGAGACAGCAATGGAAAGGCCAATGAAGGCAACAGCCAGGTAGTTGCTGATTATACGCAGGTTTTCCTCAAAGCTCTTCTTGCCCTGGTACTTGTGCTCCATAGGAGCAGCGCCAGCTCCCAGCATACCTTGGAGACCACCGCTCTTTTGCTCTTGCTGCATAACCACAGCGATAAGGCTCAGACATACCATCAGGTAGACAGCCATCAGGATATGCTGGCCTATACCCAACTTAAACACGGCCGGAGCAGCCGGGGCTTCAGGAGCAGTAGCGGCCGCTGTAGCCGCAGGTAAAGGAGTCTGGCCTAAAAAAGACCATATGCTCAAACAAAGATCCAAAAACATTATTTATAAAACCTAATCCTCATAGAATATCGCCCTAAAGTTTTCCCTGCTTTCCACTGCAAAAGAAAACATCTAATATTGCACTATTTTGGCGAAGCTGTCAACCTTTAAGCTGGCCCCTCCTACCAGGGCACCATCTATATCACTGCAAGCCATGAATTCGGCAATATTGGTCGGCTTGACGCTGCCACCGTAAAGCAAGCGCACTTCTTGGGCAATTTCTGCGGAGAAAATTTCTTCCAGAGTTTTACGCAGTATCTGCATGGTCTCGTTGGCCATTTCTGGAGTGGCGGTTCTGCCCGTACCGATAGCCCATATCGGCTCGTAAGCAATGACGATCTGGCTGCCTTTTTCAATCTGCTGGCCGGTTAAGGCGCCGCGCAGCTGGGTGGTTACCACGTCGGCCGTTTTACCGGCTTCGCGCTCTTCCAAGCTCTCGCCAACGCACAGGATGGGAATAAGTTTATGGGAGATGGCAGCGGCTACCTTCTTGGAACAGGTCTCGTCGGTCTCTCCAAACATAGCCCGGCGCTCGGAGTGGCCGATAATTACCATCTGGCAACCCACATCCAAAAGCATGGGAGCAGAAACTTCTCCCGTGTAAGCACCGGAATCTTCCCAATGAAGATCCTGGGCTCCCAAATAAACATGGGGATGACCGGCGACCAGCTTCTCAACGTCAGCTAAAAGGTGGAAGGGAGGGCATATGGCCATTTCGCGATCCTTAACCTCGCTGGTCTCCTTAAGTAAACCGTTGACTAAGTCATGAGCTGCCTGGCGGCCCATGTTCATTTTCCAGTTGGCGGCTAAAAGCGGTGTACGCATTTCTCTATAAACCTCGCATAGGGTAATGATCCCCCCATTCACGATCTCCGGTTAAAATTTCGCCCCCCTCGGAAGAGGAGGGGGGATTCGAACACACAGTGGACACGGCCCGATCTTAGGAACCGCGTCCACTTCTAAAACAGCCGATTACTTGCTGAGCGCTACTACGCCCGGTAACTGACGGCCTTCTACAAACTCCAGGGAGGCACCGCCACCGGTGGAGACGTGAGTGATCTTGGGAGCCAAACCGGCCTGGGTCAGAGCGGCCACAGAATCACCGCCGCCGACCACGCTGCGGGCCTGGGAATCGGCAACGGCCTGAGCTACACGGCGAGTGCCAAGGTCGAAGGGCTTCTTTTCGAACACGCCCATGGGGCCGTTCCAGAAGATGGTCTTGGCCTGAGCAATGATGTCCTGGAACTTAGCTACCGTCTTGGGGCCAATGTCCAAGCCCATCTTGTCGGCAGGAATGTTTTCCACATCGATATTTTCGTTGGGGGCGTTCTCGGCCAGCTCGGCGGCGGCTACCACATCGATAGGCAACAGAATCTGGGTCTTGGTGCCCTCGGCCTTGGCCAAGATGCTCTTAGGCACTTCCAGATCGCCATCGCACAGGGACTTGCCGATCTCTAAGCCGCGCACTTTCAGGAAGGGGAAGGCCATACCGCCACCGACCAGGATATAATCGGCTTTGCCAATCAGGTTCTGCATGACTCCAATTTTGTCGGAAACTTTGGCACCGCCCAGCAGAACTACGAACGGCTCGGCAGGATTGTCCAAAAGCTTGCCCAGCTCGCTCAACTCGCGCTCCATAAGCAGACCGGCAGCAGCGGGTAAGAACTTGGCTATTCCGGTGGTGGAGGCGTGGGCACGGTGGGCCGAACCGAAGGCGTCGTTTACATAAACCTCACCCAAAGAGGCCAGCTCTTTGGCAAAGGCTTCATCGTTATCTGTTTCTTGAGCGTAGAAGCGCACGTTCTCGAGCAGGAGAACATCACCAGCCTTGAGCTCTTTGGCCATATTGGCTACTTCTTCACCGATGCAGTCGGGAGCCATCTTGACTTCCCGGCCCAAAAGCTCGGCCAGGCGGGCAGCAGCGGGCTTCAAGGAGTACTTGGGATCCTTCTTGCCCTTGGGACGGCCCAGGTGGGACATAAGGATCACGCTGGCGCCCTCTTTCAAGAGAGCTTCAATGGTAGGCAGAGCGGCCCGGATGCGGGTGTCATCGGTTACCTTCTCGCCATCTAACGGTACGTTGAAATCTACGCGAACTAAAACACGCTTGCCCTTAACATCGATATCGCGGATGGTGTTAAACTTATTCATCAAAAATACCCTCTCGGTTAAAAATTGCTTGTCTTTACCAAAAATAAAAAGAACTGTTGCACGCACCAATTACGCCCTGCAACAGCCCTAAACTTCTCCCCCCGCCGGCACAGCCGGATTGCTCATCTCTAAAGACCAGAAGCCTATTTGAGCTCTGCCCGCAGGGCCCGGCTGGAAGTTCTTTGACAATTGAACTGCAGACCGGATCCCCTAAGACTAAGGTCAAAAACTAGCGCTGGCAGATGTGCACCTTGCCGGTGATCATGTAGTTCACCAGGTCGGCTACGCGGTTGGAGTAACCCCACTCGTTGTCGTACCAGGAAACTACCTTAACCATCTGACCCTGAACCATGGTCAAAGGCAGGTCGACGATGCTGGAACGAGGATCCATCTTGTAATCGACGGACACCAAAGGCTCGTCGCAAGCACCCAGGACGCCCTTCATATAGGTGTCAGCAGCCTCACGGAAAGCGTTGTTGATCTCCTCAACGGTCACGCCCTCTTTCTTAACGTTGGCTACCAAGTCGACCACGCTCACGGTGGGGGTAGGCACGCGCATGGCAAAGCCATCGAACTTACCCTTCAACTCGGGGATAACCAAAGCCACGGCTTTGGCGGCGCCGGTGGTGGTAGGAATCATGGACAAGGCAGCGGCGCGGGCGCGGCGGAGATCCTTGTGAGGAAGGTCCAGAATCTTCTGGTCGTTGGTGTAAGAGTGAACGGTGGTCATCAAAGCGCGCTCAATACCGAACTTGTCATTCAAGACCTTGGCGAAAGGAGCCAAGCAGTTGGTGGTGCAGGAAGCGTTGGAAACGATGTTGTGCTTGGCGGGATCGTAGTTCTCATGGTTCACACCCATAACAATGGTGATGTCCTCACCCTTGGCAGGAGCGGTGATGATGACTTTCTTGGCGCCAGCTTCCAGGTGATAGGAAGCCTTCTCGCGATCACGGAAGAGACCGGTGGACTCGACCACGTACTCAACGCCCATGTCTTTCCAAGGAAGGTTCTTGGGATCTCTCTCGGCTAAAATCTTAATGGAGTGGCCGTTGATAACGATTGCACCCTCTTTGACTTCCACGGTACCGGGGAAAATGCCATAACTGGAATCGTACTTGAAGAGGTGGGCCAAAGTGGCGGGATCGGTAAGATCGTTAATAGCTACGATTTCCATTACATCGCTGTAATTCTCGAGCATGATCTTGGCAACCTGACGACCAATACGGCCAAAACCGTTGATAGCAACACGTACTGACATTTCTTCCTCCAAAAATCGACGCCAGCTCGGATTTTTTCCATTCTTAAACGGCAGGCGTCAGCTAAAAAACTCTCTAAGAAACTTTTGCGCCGGGTGCTTCTATTGAGGCTTCCCCATTCCTCCTAAACAGAGAAGCTCCCAATAGAAAAAATCGACAAGCCCCAGCTACTTCAAATAGAGACGGGCAAAGGCCTTGGGACTGAGCGGCTCGCCGGTGGCTAGCTTGCAGAGATCCTGCCAACTGTAGCGATTGCCGCGCCTAAAGATCTCATTTTGGATATACTGACCGGCTTTGAGCTGGCCGTACATTGAGGTCTCCAAAGGATTGTCCAAACCTAATACCTGAGTAGTCACATATTCATAGACCTGGGTGCCGAACAGATCGCCTAACATGTAATTGTGGTAGTAGACGGGAGCGCCCACAATGTGCATTTTTGCTCCGTAATCCTGGCCGCTCATATCGAGGGGTGGCGCCTGGAGCTGATACTTCTTCTTGAGATCCCACCAAAGCTTATTCAGATCTTGGTCGGGGTTAGCGTACATCTCTTTTTCAAAGTGGAGCACGGTTTGGGTCCAGCGGCTGAAAATGAGTCGCTCGGAGCGGAGCAGGCGCCAGGAAGCCTTGCCGTATTTGTTGAGCTTCTCTCCCTTCACGCCGGCCACCTTATTCAGGAAATCGGTGGTGCGGGTCATCTCGCCCATAAGCATGGCGAACCCTTCAGTGGTCAGAATATGGGCGGGCGTGCGCAGCAGGAAGGGCAGGTTGGGATCTATACCCTGATCGTAAACGCCATGGCCCAACTCGTGCAACATGGTGTCCATCCAGGCGCCGTTGGGCTTGACGTTGCAGAGCACTCTTATGTCCTGCTGGCGATCCATGCACTCCTCGAAGGCGTGAGGACTCTTGCCAGGGCGCTCATAAAGATCGCTGCGGTCGATTATGGCCTGAGGGTTCATGTTGAGGCTCTCGTAATATTCGGAAGCCAGTTTGACCGGATCCTTACCCTTGTAGATATCGTCCAGATTGATGCCGGGTTCTTTCAGTTCGGGAGCTTCCTGGAAGAAGAGATCGCCCAGATGCCAGGGGCGGATCGGTTCGTTATCCTTTAGATCAAAACGTTTGCGCTGGTAAGTGTCGATTTCATTTTTCAGCTCGGTGAAGGGCTTAATGGTCAACTTATCGAGCTCATCAAAAATTTGGAAGAGCTCTCCTTCCTGGAATTCCTGGATATCCAGCTGCATAGCAAAGTAATCGCGGTAACCCAGTTGCCTGGCCATCTTGTTGCGCAGTTTGATAAGCTCTTTTAAGGGAGGAGCAACCTTGCGGCCAACTTCCATATATCCCAGCCAGGCTTGCTTGGCTTCGTCGCCGTTGTTGCTCTCGGCTAT
>OMRK01000181.1 GCA_900313515.1 uncultured bacterium
TCGAGGCCGAACCTAGCCACTGGCAGCCATCGGAGCCTGGGAGTATTTGTCGATCATACGGTACTCCAGGGCTTCCCAAAGGTGCTCTGTCTTAATGTCATATGCTCCCTCTAGATCGGCTATAGTACGAGCCATGCGGCATATCCTATCTCTAACACGCCCAGACATACCCTGGCATTTTACTATGCTGGCTAAGAGCTTTCGACTTTCATCGTTAAGCTGGCACACCTGACGAGTCTGGGCAGCCGTCATGAAACCATTGCGGAAGCCGCGCTCTGCTTGAACAGCAATAGCCTGCTCTACCCTGCGGCGCACCGAGGCAGAAGTTTCGCAGGAGGTTTCGGCAAACAATCCGCCTACCGTTGGGCGCGAAACCTGCAGTTGCAAATCTATGCGATCAAGAAGCGGCCCCGACAAACGACCGAAATATTGACGACGCCTGAGCGGGGAGCAGGTACACTCATGTTCGTTATCTCCCCAAAAGCCGCACGGACAAGGATTCATGGCCGCCACCAAAATAAAGCGACATGGGTATTGCACATGCAGCCTAGCTCGAGCGATCTCCACTTGTCCCGACTCCAAGGGTTGGCGCAGAGCTTCCAGACAGTCACGACGGAATTCCGGAAATTCGTCCATAAAGAGCACACCACGGTGGGCCAACGTCACCTCGCCCGGCTGAAAACTGCCCAGAAGACCAGCCAAAGATATATTTGTGGAGGGTACCCGAAAGGGAACTTCCTCAATAAGCCGAGTTAAATACCGGTTAGAAACGCTATGAATAGCCGTTACCTCCAGGGCTTCCTCGGGGCTAAGTTTGGGCATTATGGAGGGGAGACAACGAGCCAGCATCGTTTTTCCCGAGCCTGGCGGACCGGCCATAAGGGTATGATGAGCTCCAGCCGCACATATTTCTAAGCCACGCTTGGCCGCTCGTTGCCCACAGATAAATTGAAAATCATCATCAATAGCAGAACTAGAATAAGAGCAACCGGAACCGGCAGGAGCAGCTCCTACCCCATCCTGCGCTTCCTCATCCAGGCTATGAGACCGCTGTTTTTCCCAGATGGAAACATCCTCACAATTTAAAGCGGCTAGAGCCTGGTTTAAGTTGGCCACTCCATAACAGTTAAGCCCCTCCACCAAGGCTGCTTCAGCTAAGTTAGCCTCGGGAATCAGAATATTTTTTATTCCCAACCGTTTAGCCAAAAGCAAAGAGGAGATCAAGCCGTGCACCCGCCTGGTGCTGCCATCCATAGCTAGCTCGCCTATAACCATCCAGCCCTTCAGCCGTTCAGGGTAAATCCGTTCATTATCCTCGTCGGCCGCACAGATAGCCAAAGCTATGGCCAAGTCGAAACGAGTGCCCTCCTTGCGAATATCTGCCGGAGCTAAATTGACTCGCACCTTTCCCAAAGGCGGCTCATATCCAGAATTGCCGAAGGCCGCCCATATTCTTTCGCCCGCCTCATTTACCGAGGCATCGGGCAGACCGACAATAACGCAACGCGGTAGGCCCCGGGCAATGTCCACCTCACAGGTAATTAAGTAGGAACCGACTCCCACCAGGGCCGATGTATAAACCTGAGCAAACACAAAGAATCCCCCCTCATATATAAAATCTAGACTAACTGGCTTCTCTGATTTCAAGACAAGAAAGTAAGCTGTCTAGTGGACAAGCGGAACTAGATAGAGACAGGCGACGCAAAATCCTCGATAATTGTAGGAATTTTCACACACCTGCGCCAAATTGCAACTCAGATCCGTTAAGGAAGGACAGTGCTGATGATTCTTATTGTTGTTTTAGATGACAAGGGAGGAATGCTTTTTAACAAAAGGCGCCAAAGTCAGGATGAACTTTTACGCATGCGCATTATCGAACTAAGTAAAGACAGCAAATTGCTGATGAATGCCTATTCGGCCAAGCAGTTTGCCAACAATAAAATTCCTAACCTGCAAGTAACTCCCGATCCACTTGAGGAAGCCCAGGCTGGACAGTACTGCTTTGTAGAGAATATAAAGGTTGATAACTGTGAACCTCAGTTGGAAAAGATTGTAATTTACAAATGGAACCGCCGCTATCCCGGCGATTTATACTTCAACATTCCTCTGGAAGAACATGGCTGGAATTGCGTTAGTTCCAGCGATTTCCCCGGTTCTTCACATGAAAAAATTACTGAAGAAATTTATGTAAAGGCGGATAGAGAAAATGAGCAGTAAAGGGCGTACCTCCTCAAAGAATTCGAGTAAAAAGTCATCATTCCAATTTTCCTGGAAGAGCTTCCTAATTTTATTGGTAGTCTTATTAATTTTTGCACTATCCAGAGCTAAGACCACGGAAAACTCTTCTGTAGGCAAATCCCCACAGCAAACCTCAGGAAGCCATACTAAGACCTCAGAAGTTAACAGAGATGACCAGATTCTGGCCTCGAACAAAGACAGCAAAACTGACAAGTTCAAGCAAACTACCGATAAAAGTAACCACACTCTGTCCAACATTCCCGCCTTTTCAGGAAGTCCATACGTCGTTTTAAATAACAATGTCCCCGAATTCACCAAGGAAGAGCTCAAGGCAACTGAATCCTTTGAAAAATATGCCGAGCTCGATTCCCTGGGACGTTGCGGCGTCACTATAGCCAACGTAGGTCGCGATATTATGCCCCAAGATAAACGCGGTTCCATAGGCTCAGTCAAACCTACCGGCTGGCAGACTGCTAAATACGACAGTGTAGATGGCAAGTTTCTCTACAACCGTTGCCACCTTATCGGATATCAGCTCAGTGCCGAGAATGCCAATCCCAAAAACCTCATCACCGGCACCCGTTACCTCAATGTTGAAGGCATGCTTCCCTTCGAAAACTTAGTAGCCGACTACGTAAAAGAAACAGGAAACCATGTCCTCTACCGAGTGACCCCCATTTTTAAAGGTGATAACTTGGTGGCCAACGGTGTGCAAATGGAAGCCATGTCCTTAGAAGATAAGGGCGAAGGCGTGCTCTTTAACGTTTACTGCTACAACATCCAGCCTAATGTCAAAATAGATTACAAAACAGGGCTCAGCGAAGAAGCGTTGGGCTACAATGCCGCCACCTCAAAGACCAAACATTCTAACAAAAAGCAGATCAAGACCAAGACGAGCTCAGCCAAAAATAGCAATAAAGCCACCAGCAAAGGTAATAAAACCAGCAAAAACAAGCTCAAGAAAACCGACGATGATTCGGACGTAAACATTTACGTCCTAAACACCAAGACCCACAAATTCCATACACCCGACTGTCCATCGGCCATAGATATGCAAACTTCCTGCCGCGAGGAGTACACAGGCAAGCGTTCCTCTCTGATAGATGAGGATTATTCACCCTGTAGCAAGTGCAATCCGTAGAGGCTTAACAACGACTCAGGTGGGCAGAGACGTTGCCTGCACTGTAGCGGCGTGGTATGGGAATATCTGTATATTCGCCGCCGGGGAGAGTAGCAGGCGCCACAACGGCGAGATAGGAGTGTCTATAAACTCTCCATTTATTACCAGCGATTGGGCAGTTTATCCGAGTCGGAGCAGGTTTTCCAGCTTCTGTTAGCAAAGGCAAGGGAGTTTTCGTTCTCATACCAACGTGCAGGTGGCGTTGAGGCGTTTCTAGTAGCGGGAGAATTCGTTTTTTATGGCTTTAATATTAGTCTATGCGGAAGCTAGCCGCAGCCAGCTTTATCCGTTGGTGCCAGTATTGCAGAAATTGTCGGAAGCAGGCCACAAAGTGGTCGTCAAAGCCGGAAGGTACTGCGTAGGGGTGTTGCGCGAAGCCGGTCTGGAGGCTTCCCCTCTCTCCGACTACGTGGAGTTTTTCCGTCTCGACGACTGGCAGGGTGAGAATTATGAGCAATCGCTGCGAATGCTCCTGCGTTATCTGGTACAGCGTTCACGTTACGATTTCAATGATTTTGCTGCCGCCCTGCGCTACGATAGCCCCGATTTGGTTATCGTAAACGCCACCTGCCTGGGCGCCTGTGCCGGTGCTATAGCCTCCGGCGTTCCCACCGTAACTTGGAGCACCGAACTTCTGCCCTTCCCCTCCTCAGGAATCCCCCCTTTCGGTCCCGGACTCCCCTACACTCAGAGCAAGTTTATGGCTTTAGCCAACTGGGCCCGTTCTTCTTCGGTGCAAAAATGCTTTGAAGCCGATGTTGATGACTTCAACTGTTTCCTGCTGAAGTTAGGTATACACCCCCTGCGCGATATGCAAGGCTGGTTTACCACGATACCAAACCTCCTCTACTTCACCTCTGAGCCATTTGAGTATCCCCGCCAATGGCCTTCCAACGTGAGCCTGGTGGGCCCCTGCAATTGGGAACCACCCGCGCCCCAGAACGACATGGGCACCCAGTTGGACAGTCATTACCCTCCTATTTTGGTGAGCTTGGGCTGCTCCTACCAAAATAATGGCGATCTCCTGCGCAGTGTTATCGAGGCCATGAGATCTGATAAATACGAAATTGTTGCCACTACCTGTGGAATTTCCACCCAAGAGTTTAAAGAAGAGCAAGGAGCCACCTTAACTCGCTTTGCTTCTCACAACCAACTGCTAAAGCACGCAGTCTGCGCCGTCTCCTGCGGCGGTCTGTGCTTTGTGCAGAAGGCCCTGTGTCATGGTGTTCCGGTGTGCGTCGTCCCTCAAGTACGCTCCCAATATGAGGTAGCTCAGCGCGTTGTCAATGCCAATGTTGGTACTATGGTAGACATGCGCAAACTGAGTGTAAGCGCCATCGGCTCGGCCATCCGCAAAGCCATAGGCAAAAAGAAACAGGCAACCGAATTGGCGGAGAAATTTGATAGCGAGGGTACGGCCGACCGGTGCTTCCATTTAATTGAGCACATTTTAGCAGAGCATGAAAAGTAACTAAAAAGCCTCGTTTCTTGTTTAACCGTGGAGCGTTAGTCTCGTCAATGCCCTGCACCTTGAACAAGTATGCACACGTCCATAAGGTGTGAGTCGGTTCATCCGCGCCTAATGATACGGCACAACGGTGCGCCAACGCCCCATAAAGCTGTAAAGTAAAAAAATCTTCCCCCAAAACCGTGGGAAAAGGCCTATATATCAGAAATAGAACCGCATCTTTTCCCCCATCTCAAAAAAGTAGGGGGAATTTTTGTGTGTTAAGTTAAAGCCACCGGGCGTTGTCTAGAAGTAGCCCCATGAACACATGGAGAACGCTTGTACTATTAACTAAATCAAGCCAAAGACACGCCTAAAGCGCAAAAGCGCGTAGGTAATTGAACAAACTGACAAAAAGCTCGGACGATCATCGTTAGCTCTGGACGTCCGAACAAAAACAATCTAAGGAACGGATCATGTCTAAAGAAGCTGATATAAAAATAGCCCAGTCTACTCCTATGCTACCAATAACTGAAATAGCTAGAGCGGCTGGCATTGCCGACGAATATTTGGAGCCTTTCGGTCGCTTCAAGGCCAA
>OMRK01000037.1 GCA_900313515.1 uncultured bacterium
ACTGCAGTAGCTGCGGCATTTCCAACCAAAAGAATGCTAATTTGAACCTTATCGTTTTTCTAAACATCTTTTCCCCTTCACCCCTTCGATATAATCTTCAATCCTGCTATTCCTGCCACAATAAATATGACACATATCAAATGTGGGAACGACAGCTTCTCATGAAATAAAAGAACTCCAAGAAGTGTCGTTCCTACAATCCCCATGCCGGTCCAAATGGCATAAGTCGTGCCAAGCGGAAGCTGCTTTAAAGCAACAGCAAGAAACACTGCACTTGCAACATAGCCAAATCCGGTGATGATCGACGGTAATAGTACCGTAAAACCATTGGACATCTTCATGGCAACAGCCCACGTAATCTCAAAAATACCCGCAAGCATCAGACAAATCCATTTCATAATGTAGCTCACAAAAACAAAATACGCCATTTCCTTACCTGCAAAGACCTAACGGTAAAGAAATGGCGTTCATCCCACTACTCGGTAGCAATGGGCGCCTGTATATTTACGTATGATGATATGCTGCTTGGGATTCGTGTGTCAATTGATTATACTTAATTTTATTATTACTTTTTATCTGCCACCGGTCATCTTCCATATCAGACCATTCGGTCTGAATACAGATACACGTACACCGTCTAGCATTGTCCTTACTCCTCTGAATGGTTGACGCTCCCCGGGCGGCTTTGATAATTTTGCATGATTTTAGCAGTTTAGCAAAACTTTCTGCAGGTTTATTTCATTTAAATAGTCAAATATAAGCCATTACCTGTGGGGTGAGAGGTCACCAAATGACTTTCTGCCGCACAGTTGCTGGCGCAGGCGCGTTCTGCTCGCATGCACAGGCTAGCTACAAAGTACAAGTAGATCCATCAACGTAAAGGAACGAAATGCCAAACAAATACACCCAAGAAGTTGAACAAGCTTACGATGCCATGACAGTCATGGAGGAAGCCAGTCGTTGCCTGCTCTGCCAAGACGCTCCATGCTCTAAATCATGTCCGGCTGGAACCGATCCCGCTCGCTTTATCCGCAGCGTACGTTTCCGTAACTTTAAAGGCGCAGCTGAAACAGTTCGTGAGAACAACGTCTTAGGAGCTGTTTGCGCCCGCGTCTGCCCTACCGAGCGCTATTGTCAGAAGGGCTGCACCCGTTCTGGAATCGACCGTCCCATCAACATTGGCGGCATTCAGAGGTTTGTTACCGATTTTGAAGCTCAACTGGGCATGGAAATTTTGTCACGCGGCCAGGCTAACGGTAAGAGCGTAGCCATAGTGGGTAGCGGTCCCAGCGGCCTGCAAGCGGCAGCTTCCCTGCTGCATTTAGGTTACAGCGTAGACATTTATGAGAAAAAAGCCCAGGCCGGCGGATATCTGCGCTACGGCATCCCCGAATATCGCCTTCCCAATGCTGTAGTAGACCATGAAGTTGGGCTTATCGCCAAGCTTGGTGCAACTTTTAAATTTAACGTAACAGTGGGTAAAGACATTACCTTGGAACAACTCAAGGAAAAGTACGACGCAGTGCTTATCGCTATAGGCGCCCAAGAAGGAAAAGTGCTCCCCATGTTCTCTGGCAACGACCGCGTGGAGACTGCCGTCTCCTTCCTGGCCCGAGTAAAAGAATCCCAGGGCGAGGTGGAAGTTCCCGATAATGTTGTAGTCATTGGCGGCGGAGATGTGGCCATGGATGTAGCCACTACCCTCAAAATGCTGGGCGTTAAGAACGTTACCGATGTTGTTTATGAGGAATTCTCCGAGTTCCTGGCTTCCGAGAAGGAATTGCGCGGGGCCCAGAAGCTTGGTGTAACCATCATAGACGGCTATGCCCCCCAATCTGTTGATGGCTCCTCACTTACCTTTAAGCACCGCCATCTCAACAGTGTTTTGCATATACAAACCGAGAAAATTATCCTCGCAGTTGGCCAAAAAGTGGAAGCTGACGGCCTGGGCCTGGAATTTAAAGGTCTCGAGGCTCAAGCCCAAGGTTACAAGACTTCTCAGGATAAGGTATTCGTAACCGGAGATATTGCCCAGGGTGATAAGACTGTGGTCTGGGCAGTTAGGAAAGGCAAAGAGGCGGCCGCAGCTATTCATGAGAGCTTGGGAGGCAGGAACTAGATGATTAACAAAGATTTATCCATAAATTTTCTCGGGGTTCGTTTTGAGAATCCCTTCTGCCTCTCCTCTTCACCGGTTGGCAACTGCTTTGATATGTGCAGCAAGGCCTACGAGGCCGGTTGGGGCGGTGTAGTTTTTAAAACAATCGGTCCCAGCCATTTTCTGATCGATGAAGTTTCACCACGTTTCGATGCCCTGACCAAAGAGGATACTCCCTTTGTGGGCTTCAAGAATATGGAGCAGATAGCCGAGCATTCTCTGGAAGAGAACCTGAACGATTTGAGACGCCTTAAGAGCGCATATCCTAACAAGGTTCTTATTGCCTCTATTATGGGCACCAATGAGGAAGATTGGACCGAGCTGGCCCGCTTAGTTACAGAGGCCGGTGCAGACATGATCGAAATGAACCTTTCCTGTCCGCAAATGACCTCTCATGCCATGGGATCGGATGTCGGCACCAATCCGGATCTTTGCCGTAGATATTGCGCCGCTGTTAAACGCGGCTCAAATCTGCCCATGATGGCTAAAATGACCCCTAACATAACCGACATGGTCCCGGTTGCCCAGGCCTGCCTGGAAGGTGGAGCCGACGGAATTGCTGCCATCAACACCATCAAATCTATTACCCACATAGATTTGAAACGTCACATCGGCCTGCCTATTATCGATGGCAAGTCCTCCATTTCCGGATATTCCGGGAAGGCCGTTAAGCCTGTGGCCCTGCGCTTTATGCAGCAGTTGCGCATGGGAGAAGGCTTAGAAAATCTGCCTATTTCGGGCATAGGTGGCATTGAAACTTGGGAGGATGCCGCAGAGTTTATCCTTTTGGGAGCTTCTACTTTACAAGTGACCACTGCTATCATGCAGTATGGCTATCGTATTGTAGAGGATCTTAAAAACGGCCTTATGCACTACATGGCCGAGCAGGGTGTGGAACACCTCGAAGATCTGGTTGGATTGGCCAACAAAGGTATTATTCCGGCCGAGAATTTAAACCGCGACTACGTGGTTTATCCCCAGATAGACAGTGACAAATGTGTGGGCTGCGGCCGCTGTTACATTTCCTGCTACGATGGTGCCCATCAGGCCATAACTTGGGATGCCGAAACTCGCCGTCCCACCTGCAATCACGAAAAGTGTGTAGGTTGCCACCTGTGCCTCCTGGTCTGCCCCGTGCGAGCCATTAGCCCAGGCCCCGTGGAGTTTAAGCCAGGTCGTAAGGTTCGTCCGGTAGAGCCGTAAGCTGAGTCGGCCGATTAAAGGGGGGCGGCCGGAAACTTTGTTATAGGGCCCGGCCTGCGTGGAATTGGTGATACGACGGTCGCAACGTAAGGTGATGAGGGACTTAAAAGGTCCGGCTTGTTCGGAGTCGGTTGCCGTCCTCCGGCGGGCCGGTGATCCGCCGCTCCAGCACGGAGAGGCATCACCGGGGGGCCAACTCGGGTGTAAATTCACATGAGAGGAGCAACTCTATGAAAGAGAGTTTGAAAAATTTCACGTTTAAGGCTGCCATGGTGGGAGCTTTGGAGGCTGTCACTGCAACCGTGTGCGGAGCTTGCTCTGAGCCCAGCCCGTGTGTGTATGGTCCCCCACCCCAGGCTCGTACTCCGGCACTTCAGATCTCCACGGAGGCTCCGAGCAATTCAGAAAAGACTCCCAACAAGCCCGCTTCCAAAGATAATGGCGAGAAGGTTAAAGAGAACGGTTCCGAGTCCACCGACAATGGAGCAACCAAGCCCGACGAAAAGCCCGCCTCTGACAGTAAGTCCGCTCCTGACGAGGAAAAACCGGAACAATCCAAGGATAAACTAATCGAGCCCAAAAGTCCAACTCGTCCCTACAATGAGGCCCCTATGCAGGCCCTCTACGGTGTGCCTTACCTTAGAGGAGAGAGAATAGAAAAGTAAAGTTGTATTTTCAATAATTCGTGATGATGACCTCCCTGCCTGCGCGCTTGGAGGCATCGCGGTTTATGGCTCTTCTCACGTCAATGCTGTTGATATTAAAGTCGTTGTAAAGCTCGCTGACCAGTGGCACGTTGTTGTTGCTGAGCATTATTTTGGCTCCCAGCCGGTCAAGACGCCGAAAAAGGACGGCTAGACGCTTATGATCTTCAAGAGTGAAGCTGTCCTTTGTATAATCGGTGAAGTTCGCTGTCGCACTGGCTGGGATATAGGGTGAGTCAAAATAGACGAAATCTCCAGAGCGCACATCGGCGCAGGCAACTTCAAAATCGCCTTCCCTAATTTCAACGTTACACTCTAAAAGATACCTGCCAATATTTCTCAAGTTCTCTGCCTCTATGGAAGCGCCGCTTGTTTTGTTATTGTAGGGTACATTAAATAGGCCCTTACTGTTAACTCTATACAATCCATTAAAGCAATGCTTATTGAGCCAGATCATTAAACCGGCACATTCCGCATCAAGTTCACATGATAAAATTTTGCTGTTGTACTGCTCCCTTATTTGCAAGTAACGCTTTTTGTTACATGGCTTGCCGTCTAAGGCTTCTACTATATCAATAATCGCTTCCGGATCTGATTTTAATTGCTTGTAAACATTGAGCAGTTGTCCATTCTTATCGTTTATTACTGCCCGCTCTGGCTGAACCTCGAGTAACAGAACTCCCCCTCCTATGAAAGGTTCATAATACCTGTTGTAGCTCTCTGGCATGTGAGACTTCAACCGCTCCAGAAGCTGTTTTTTCCCGCCGGCCCATTTCACAAAGGGCCTGGTCTTAAACTCTGTACTCATCAACTCGGTCTTTCTTTAGCCAGAAAATTGACATGAGGCTGGCGTGTCGGACAGTTAGCGAGACAGCTGGGGCCGTCCTAGCTAACGCAACCGTTCCAGCCAGTAACACTGCCCCAACCGCCTAGTACATACCTTTAGCTGAAGCAACGGCGAAGCCAACACCACACCTGGAGCGCCCCG
>OMRK01000022.1 GCA_900313515.1 uncultured bacterium
AAAATGGATGATGATCGCATAGCCAGCATGATGGAATTTTTTAAGTCGCTGAATTTGCAGGTGATTCTGGCGACACCGCCCGCTAAGATGGATGTCATAGGCGAGCATGTAGATACTATACTTTTAGCGGAGCGGCAGGGGATGAGTAGCGTAGTAGAGGGGTTTGATTTCAGTGAACAGTTTGACAAGCTATGAAAAGTTATTCCTAGACACTTTGCTCGATAGATATGAGGCTAGCCCCAGTTTTATGGGCAACAATGTGAAGAAGCAGCGCTTTTACCTGGAGCCTACTAAATTGGAGCCTAAGTATGCAGATGATGCCGACTATGATACTTTTGTAGCGATTAACCAAGCGGTGGAGAATATGGAGAGGGCCGGCATCGTGGAGGTAGACCGCCAGGAAAATGGGGTGGTACGCCGCGTCTATCTTAATCTTGCCAAGCTGAATGATGCTTACTGTCGAGTGGAGCGCGAGCCAAAGCGCCAGAGGCAGCTAAGGGCTGAGGGGATACTGCGATCACATTCCGAGTGTGGCGGCTGCGTTGGCAGGTACTGCGACGAGCAATTGCAGCGCTTGCGGCAGAATAAAAATCTGCGCTACTGTGACGGCCTGGAGGAGCTGTCGAGCATAATTAAGATTCTCAGCGCTATTGAGAAAGTGGACCATGAAACCTATGAGCGGGATTTCTCAGTGCGGGTATTGGGCGATTCTAAAGCCTTCGGCGTTTTAAAGAATAAGATCATATCGATTCTCACGAAATACGGTGATTATCCAGATGGAGAGGTACCTGACAAGGAAACAGTGCTGGAAGAACTGAATATAATGCCCAACCCTGGTCATGTATTTTTTAAGGGTGGGGGTATACTTGATTTGACTGGCCAGCGTTTGGACTGCCGTTGTTTGTGTGGGGATATAGGTGTTTCGTCGGCGTTGTTGGATAGTATCAACAGTATAGAGGTGACGGCATCCAGGGTGATAACTATTGAAAACCTCACCACGTTCAATGCCTTCTCGGACAGAGACTTCTTCGCGATTTATTTGGGCGGATATCACAACGCGGTGCGGCGTCGCTTTATTAAGAGAATTTATGACCAGAACAGACAAAAGCAGTTTTTTCATTACGGGGATATAGACGCTGGAGGGCTACATATTCTTTTGCATCTGCGCCGCAAAACAGGGATTGATTTCAAGCCTTATAAAATGGATATAGCTACGCTGAGTAGCAATTTGGCTTTGATCAAGCCCCTAAGTGATAACGATAGCCGACGCCTGCGCGAGCTAGGCAGTAGATATTCGGAATTCTCAGAACTAATTGAGTATATGCTCAAGAATAAGTGCAAATTGGAGCAGGAAGCACTTGACTGATTGTGTAGACAACATGTAGAATGCAATTGTACTGGTCAATTACCGACTAAACGAGGATTTCATGAGGTATTTTTACGAGATAATTGGCACAAGCATTGTCTGGAATGCATAATGGCATCTGCGTGGCTTCTTGAGCTATTTAGCTCATGTTTTTTTATAACGTTGCGTATGTCGGTTAGGTTAGTTTGCTCTGAACCGAGCTTGAACTTGCGCGCTTCTCCTGTCGTTATGCCGCGCGCTTGGTTTTCTTCTGCAAGGGTTTTGGCTTAAGAGAAAGTATGAAAATTGCAATCGTTGGCTTTAGTGGTTCTGGTAAGTCGGTTCTTGCAGATATTCTCGGGGATTTCTACAATACACAGGTTCTTCACTTAGATCAGGTAAATTTTTTGCCGAATTGGGCAACACGCCCGGATCAGGAACAGGTAAAAATCGTACGGGCTTTCTTGGATTCGCATGATTCTTGGATCATAGATGGAAATTATCCAAACCTTGAATATTGGCGCAGAATGGAAGATGCGGATATCATCATTGAATTGTTGCTGAATCGAATAACATGTCTCTGTCGGGCTTTTTGTCGTTTTCTAAAATATCGGGGCTCAACTAGACCAGATATGGCCGACAATTGTAATGAGAAGTTTGATTTAGAATTCATTATGTGGATATTGATGCATGGGCGCAGTGACAGCATCAAACGACGATATCAGTATTTGCATGAAAGATATTATAAAAAAATTGTTGTCTTGAGAAATCAGAATCAAATTAATAGTTACCTAACTTCTGTAGGTGTTAGCACAAAGCAGTATTGAATACGATGTTTAATAATTGATTGCCGCCTTGGGTAATTGCGATTAGCTGCAAAAATTAGCTGAATTGTTTTCTTCAGGGAAATTGAGATTAATGCGTAATTCGCAATTGTTAGAAGAATTGGGAATGCGTTGCTGGCGCTTGAAATGCCGGCGGATGGAAAAATGAGGAGCTTGTAAATGCAAAAATTGCCGATAGGTGTGCAGAGTTTTACATCATTGCGAAGAGATGATCTTTTATATGTTGATAAAACAGCTCAATTATTAAAACTTATAGAAAATGGTCGTAGATACTTTTTGTCTCGTCCGCGCCGTTTTGGTAAATCTCTGACTTTATCCACGTTGGAAGCGATGTTTAGCGGTAAAGCGGAATTGTTTCGTGGATTAGCAGCGGAGGGGTGGGTAAAAGAACAATATAAAGACCCTCGGTCAGTTGTAAGAATAGATATGAGCAGTTTGCGCATGTACTCTACGGCTGAAGAATTGAATAATTCGCTCGTTAAAGGGCTGGAAGATTTTGCTTTTTTGCATGATCTAGACATACCTTCAGAAAGAACGGGAAGCGGAGCATTATTAAAACTCATATTGACTCTTTATAAAAAGTTTGGCCCTGTAGTCGTTTTGATAGATGAGTATGACAAGCCGATTCTCGATAACATAGATAATTTAGAAAAAGCCGAAGAGATGCGAAAAGTTTTGCGCTCGTTTTATGGGATATTAAAAAGTTGCGATGAGTATGTGCGCTTCGTCTTTATCACTGGCATATCAAAATTCAGTAAGATGGGCGTCTTTTCAGCTATGAACAATCTTTTAGATATATCGTTAAATGAAGATTATGCCGATATAGTTGGTTATACTCAAAAAGAACTTGAAGAAAATTTTGCCGAATGGATCGATTTAACCGCTTCCAAGATGAACGTAAGTCGCCGAGAGATGCTTACCAGAGTAAAAGATTACTACGATGGTTTCAGTTTTGATGGCAAGACACGCCTTTACAATCCATTTTCAATTTTGAGTTTTTTTGCCACGGGAAGATTTAGCAATTATTGGTACGCCTCAGGATCATCTAGTTTCATCGTAAATTATATGAGATCTCATCTTATATCTGATCCTGAAATCTACCGTCATTTTGCAGTCTCTGCATATTTTTTAGATAATTACGAAATAGAGAGAGCCACTCCTGAAAGTTTTCTTTATCAAAGTGGCTATTTAACCATAGAAAAGTGGGAGGAAGATCAGATAACTCTAAATTATCCCAATGTTGAAGTTTATAAGTCGATAACGAGGATGTATCTAGAGGATGTTTATAAAGTTGATAGTTACATAAGTATAGGCAGTGAGCTATGGAAATCTTTGAGTAGTAGAAAGTTGCCAGAAACTCTAGAGCTTTACAATACGGCTTTAGCTGGAATCTCTTACGAAGATTTTTCTAAACGTGACGAATTTTGGTATCGCTCCTTGTTCTTAATGCTACTGCGTGGGGCTGGGATTACCGTTTATGGCGAGATCCATACCCACAAAGGTCGCGCAGATATGTTGGTAAAATTTCCTAAATTGAGCGTAATTTTTGAGTTCAAATTTGCTAAAACATCTTCCGAAGTTGCCCAAAAGATGTTGGAAGGGAAGCGACAGATGGAAGAGAGAGAATACGCCAAAAGTTACAACCTTGAAGGTTGCGAGGTTATAACGGCGGTAATTGTGGTCGATGATGAAAATCGGAGAGCTGTGATTTAATTCATCAATATATCACCCTAACTTAAATGGCCGCCCGGGCATTGTAGTTACCCGGGGCGGCCATTACGTTTTTAGCAAAGCGCTTTTGGCTGGGCCGCCCTCTGGAAAGACAGTGGCCCAGCAACACTTGTTTTACCGTGACCAACGGATGAAGTTTACAATATCAGCAAACTTAGCCGCCGGATGAACGGGAACAGCCCGCACGGAATAGCCGAAGGTGCCGGTAACGGCGGGAGCAACCTTGCCTTCGTAGGTGTGGGCGCCATCGCGATAGCCGCTGTAGTTGAGTCCAATCACAACGGGTTTAACGATCTCGTTGTTCACTAACTTACCAGCGTAGAGTTCCACCTTGACATCTTCGGGACGCAGCCTACCCAGGAAGGCCCTTACACGAACGTTGACCTCTTGGCCACGCTTGATCTCGCCACGTCCTTGGAAGTCGGTCTCCAGATAGATCTCATTCCAAACCGACTCCAAACCCCGCTTCCAGGCGGCCAAAGCCTTAGCCTGGGCAAAGTCGTTCTCGCCGGCCTTCTCACCGTCTTGACCGGCTGGCACGTAGAGCTCGTGGCAGTAGTCATGCAACATGCGATGGGTAGAATATTCAGGCACCAGAGTGCAAACAGAGTTAAGCATCATCTCGGTCCACTTAACGGGCACTCCGTTCTCATCGCGATTATCGTAATAGGTCGGAACGATCTGCTCTTCCAACGTTGAGTAGAGAGAGTTGGTATCGATGTAATCCTGCTCCTCTACTGAACGATACTGACGGTTCTCGCCCACAGACCAACCGTTCTTACCGTTGAAGCCTTCAGCCCACCAACCATCCAGAACGCTAAAGTTCAACACACCGTTCATGCTGGCTTTTTCGCCGGAGGTTCCGGAAGCTTCCAGAGGACGGCGAGGGTTGTTAAGCCAAACATCGACACCCTGCACAAGACTGCGGGCTAAATCGATATCGTAATCTTCCAACAGAATTATGTGCCCTTTGAACTCGGGTCTCTGGCTGAAATCGTGAATCCTCTTGATAAACTCCTGGCCGGGACGATCGGCGGGATGGGCCTTGCCGGCAAAGACGAAGTTCACCTCACGACCAGGGGCGAACATAATTCTCTTCAAGCGCTCCACATCGGAGAAGAGCAGAACCGCTCTCTTGTAAGTGGCAAAACGACGAGCAAAGCCTATGGTCAAGGTTTGAGGGGAGAGGAATCTCTTGACAGCTTCAATCTCGTAGGCCGGAGCGCTCAGACGGCGCAGGCGTCTCTCATGACGGGCGCGCACCGCCTCGATCATCTTCTGCTTCAACTCCTGGTGGACGGACCACATTTCGGCAGCGGGAATATTGGAGTTATCCCAAATTGCGTGCTTATCTGGAGTCAGACGCCAAGCCGGGGTCAGATACTTATCGTAGAGAGCAGCCATTTGCGGAGCGATCCAGGTACCGGTATGGACGCCGTTGGTAACGGAGGTGATGGGAATCTCTGCGGCCGGAACTTCGGGCCAAACATCGCGCCAGAGGTGACGGGATACCTCGCCGTGCAGCTTACTCACGCCGTTGCGGTAACGGGCCAGCTTGAGGGAGAGGATGGTTAAGTTGAAGGGAGCATCGGGCTGGTTCGGGTTCTGGCCTAAGCGCATGAACTCGTAGCGGGACATGCCCAGCTGGTTGCGCAAGTTCCAGAAATGCATCTCCACGAGGTCGCTGTCAAAGGCATCCTGGCCAGCGGGAACGGGAGTGTGAGTGGTAAAGCAAACCTTAGGAGAGAGCGCCTCAATAGCCTCGCGCCAGCTTAAGCCGCGAGCCACATATTCGCGCATAAGTTCAATGGTCAGGAAGGCGGAGTGCCCCTCATTCATGTGCCAGACCCAGGGATCCAGACCCAGACGACGGATAGCCTTCACACCACCTATGCCCAAAATCTTTTCCTGGGCAATACGCATCTGGTTGTCGCCACCGTAAAGGCGAGCGGAGAGGCCACGGTCATTAACCGTGTTCTGCTCAATATCGGTATCCAAAAGGTAAAGAGTGATGCGTCCAACCTTAATAGCCCAGACGCGAGCGCTGACGATACGGTCGGGCATCTCAATTTGAACCACTATTTCCCTGCCATCGGTACCTATGGCCTTTTCAGCGGGAACGGTGGAGAAATCCAGGGGCTTGTAGCTGGCTTCCTGCCAACCTTCCTGGTTGATGCGCTGGATAAAGTAACCATGGTTGTAGAGAAGACCCACACCAATCATGGGGATGCCTAAATCGGAAGCGGTCTTGAGATGGTCACCGGAAAGAATTCCTAAGCCGCCGGAATAGATGGGCAGGCTCTCGTGCATACCGAATTCGGCAGAGAAATAAGCGATAAGCTTATTTTTGCTCTCGGGGAAAGCCTCGGCAAAACGGGTGGTCTCGGGGTTCATGTAAGCCTTGAACTCCTCGTAGACCGCATCGTAAGCCTTAAGGTAGTCTTCACTCTGGGCGGCTTCTTCCAACTTGTTTTGGTCGACGTTGGCCAAAACGGCCACAGGATTGTGACCTAAAGACTCCCACAGCTCCTTATCTAAGCAGGAGAAGAGAGCCAAAGCCTGGGGATTCCAAGACCACCACAGGTTGCGGGAAATCTCCTGCAAACCAGCTATGCGCTGGGGAAGCACGGAACGGACTACTACGGTGCCTAAGATATGCACGTTAAAAACCTCCAAAAAAATATATTGTAAACTGAGTTATTCGTCGATATCTAGCCGCGCAACCCACAACCGATAAGTTACGGGAGCGCTGCTCATAATAAGGCGGGCAACTCTGGATCTGCTAGTCATGTACTGGCCATAACAGTATATCCAGAGTTGCACACAAGTGGCGGCCTTTCCCCTTAAAACTGGGAAAACCTTTCTTTTTTGACCTCTGCACCCGGGGCGTTCCTAACTCACTGCCAATTTAGGCAACGGGGAAGCCGAAAACTTTGAGGGCAGAGACCGTTAATTTCTTAAAAAGAATGTATATACATAAAGCCAAGACGCCTATTCCCAGCAGGGCGGCAATGCATTTGTTTAATATCTCCTTGCCTCGGCCTTTGGGTTTACCTTCTTTAACAATCGGCGCAGGAACTGAGGAAACGCCGTACTCCGTAGTTTCTTCTTCGGGCTCGGCAGTTTTGCTTATGCGTTCAAAGTGGGTTTTGCCTGGAGTTTCCAGCCGACTTCTCCACCTTAGGAGCAAGCTTTGGAAGAACCCGGGATTGCTTTCGGGGGCTTGCTGATTGCCCTCTTGGATGGCCTTAGGTCCAAGAATCTGCGAGGATTTGGGCAAGGCTGCTCGACCGCCTGGAATAACTTTCTCCAAGCTGGGCAGGAGCCTGACGTTGGAATGTGCCGCCCCGGAAAAAGAATCTCCTACTTGATCGCTCGAGTTATGAGGGAAAGCGTTTGCTGGTTGGGCGCCATCGACTTGGTAAGATGGCCCATCGGTCTGCGCTGCAGAGGTGGGAGCCGTGGGAACAGCAGAAACGTTGGGAGCGACGATGTTCAATGGTTCAACCGTTGGCAAGGTTTGCTCTTGCATGTGGGGTTGCCCAGAAGGAGGCGTTGGAGGGACGGCCGAGGCCGTTGTCGTGTGGACTGGTGTTGAATCTGCAGCGGAAGTTAAGCCTTGCTGAGGCAAGTATTTGGTTGGCACTGCAGGGGGAAGCTGAACCGGAGCAGAGGGTACTGCTACTGTTGAAGGTTGAAAATGGGGCGGCACAACGGGGAGGCCGGAAGGTGAAGGAACGGGGGGAACCGGCGCTGGCTGGACTGAGGGGACGGAAGCTGCTGGTGACTGCTGGACCGCTGGAGTAGCCGTTTGTCCAGAGTTGGGGGTAGGAATGTCAACAGGGGCTTTACCGAAGAGCATATTAGCCAACCTGTTAAAAGTTGAAGTAGATTTTGCTGGAGGGGCACCGAAAGTTTGCTGGCTTAAGATATCATGCTGAGGTCCCTGAGATGGTATAGAGGGAGCGGGGTAGCCTTGAAATCCTCCGGCAACTTGACTCGAAGAAGGAGTGGTAGCTTCGTGAAGATCTATGGCTACTGAGGTTGAGGCGGAATTGGCGCCGGCTTGAGGCAATTTCAATCCGCATGCATCGCAGTAAGCTGAGTTAGGCAAAACATAGGCGTGGCATCTGGGACATTCGGTCATTTTATGCGTATACTCCTAAAATTTGGCGGAGGCAAAAGTTGTATATGCAATTTTTGCCTGAATTCAAAAAAGGTTGATCTGTTCGGCTCTTAAAATGCACTTACAATCTTCAGCTTATCAAGCATGAGACACGTCGGGGCTTAAAAGATAATGTGCTGCACATTGTTGGTGCTGGAATACCGTAAGGCTCAGCTGCAACTGCAGGCGGTGCGAAACATTTAGTCGCAGCGTTTTCCCAAAGCAAGGCTGCTTCAACCGATAGCCAGACTCGCTCAGTGCATGGGTTGGCGGGAAAATGCTAGGACTGCCCTGGAGCACTCTGGGCGTCAACTAACTTAGCCGCTCCAGCCTGGATCAGTTCATATCCATCATCCAAAATTTGCTCATCTTCGGTATTAAAGAAGCTCCTAAGCTGGCTAATTCCTTCCAAAAGCGTGGAAATGCCCTCTTCCATAGCCGAGTAAAGAGCTTGACCCTGGGGAGTCTGAGCCTCCGGGTTGTTGACAGCCTCCTGCTTCATTTTGACAAACTGTTCATGCCCGTCCTTAACCTTGCCGGCAAAAAACTCAATCTCTCGCTTGAGATCGGCCTCACTTATAAGCTGTCGCTTGTAGGAGCTGATCGAGCCTTCCAGTCGGGAAAGGTAAGTGAAAGTAGGTTTTTGCTCGGTGGGTGCATTTTCTTTAAACTCCATAGTTTGGGTGGAAAGCCCGACTATGGTAGGCATTTGAGCACCGCAGCTACGGCATTTCTTGGCACCGCCAGGATTGAGAGCGCCACAGTTGGGGCAGGCAGCTGGCTGAGCGGTGGAGGCTTTGATAAGTTTCTCCTGAACGGCCATCAGAACTTCACTGGCGTTGAGAAGATCGGAACACCCCTCTTTGAGCAGCTTTTTGTCATAGCCTCTCTGGAAGCGCTTCATTTTGTCCAGGGCTATACCCATTTTCTGCAAGGCCTGTTCAGCGATGGGCAGTAACTTTTCTACATCATCGTTCTCTTTGGGGATTTCCCGGACACTGGCAAAGTCTTCTTTAAACTCACGGTAGCGATCGTAGAGCCATTCTACGCGACTCTTGAGAACATCCGGTTTATACTGTCCCTTGGCCACACCGGTGGCAATGCGCACCAGCTCTTGAATATAGGGAGACTTAGAAAAGACGGGGAAGGATTCCTCTTCTTTCTTCATCCGCTCAAAGATGTCGAACATTTGGGTTAAAGCTTGACGCCCCAAGGCTATCTGCTCGGGGAACGTCGCCACTTCTCCGCTAGTTAAGCAGTTCTTAAGCCTATTGAGCACATCGGTCACAATTTTCAACTGAGCAGCAAATTCTCCGGGAACCTGCTGGGACAGTTGAGTTTTAGGGCGGACCTTAATGGCTTCAGCAAACGAGGAAGCCAGAAATTGGCTGAATTCGGCCATATCATGCAGAGCCTGGGCAAGATCCTCTTTAGCAGCAGAATCTTGGGGGGCACTGTAGACGATCTCGGCAGTTCGAATGACTTCATTAAAAACGGGTGAGATAGAAAGTTCAAATGGTTCCATGTTGACAACTTTCTATAAATGTAGGAATTGCCCCTTTTTAACACTCCCCTCTAAGGTAGGGTAGTGGCAAGTAGAAATGCGATGAAATTTGTCATTCAATTTGATCTTAAAAATAAAATAATTGAGAACAGTTCTCAAAAGCAGGAAAATTTTACAACGGTAATAATATAGCGCAAGTAATTGGGAACTGCTTCGGGGCGCGGCTCCCTGCCAAGCCGCCAGCGGAGGGGTTGGCGGTAACTAGAGGCTTGGCGCCGGAGAGGAATTGCAGAAATTTGACAACTAAAAATAATAAAGATTTGGCAAAACATACTTTAGCGGAGCTTGCCCCAGGAGATGTGGCTACAGTAGACACTTTCGGTTCGGTGGGGCAGACAGTGCGGCGCATTATGACTTTGGGGATAAATCCCGGAGCCACTGTTAAGCTTATAAGAAAGGCTCCTTTGGGGGATCCCTTAGAACTGGAAGTCTCCGGATGTCTGTTGACCCTTCGGGCCGAAGATGCTGCAGGCGTTTTAGTAAACGAGGTGCGACATGGCTAAAGCCTGTTGCCGTCCGAACGGTGGAACTGAGCCCGGTCAACAGAACCGGAAGAAGAAGCACCCGCGGGATGGGCAGGGGGGAGAGGGCCCAAAGAAGAGGCAGAGCCGGCTTTTTGCCATGGTGGGGAATCCAAATGTGGGTAAGACCACTCTTATAAATGCCGTTTCTGGGGCTATGTTGCGCATAGGCAATTGGCCGGGCACCACAGTGGAGCGCATGGAGATAAATTTCACCTACCATTGCGATCCTAAAGATATAATTGATAAAAATTCTAGAGAATCCGACGGTCTCGTCGTCAATTCAGGGGCAGATGGCAGTGCTGCTCATCTAAATTCCGGTGACCAGGGCCTTGAGAACGTTCATAGCGAGGGCGGCGATCCCTCGCCTGCTGAAAAGACCGAGTCCGATAAGAACGATGGTCTGGATATAGACATACATTTGGTAGATCTGCCTGGTGCTTACTGGTTGACCGCCTCCGATGCTGAAGAGCGGGTGACACGCAATGAACTTCTAACTCACGTTCCAGATGCTGTTGTTAATGTGCTAGATGCCGGAAATTTGGAACGGAACCTGGCCATGACGTTGGAACTTATCGAGTTGGGCCTGCCGGTGGTAATCGCCTTAAACCTTATGGATGAGGCCGAGGATAAGGGAGTTCGACTTAATGTGGAGGCCTTGTCTAAGGCCCTGGATATTCCTGTTGTTCCAACTGTGGCTGTCAAGGAAGAGGGGGTGGCCGAGCTTATGCGTCACGCCATCCTAGCTAGGCACAGCAGCTTGCAAATTAAATATTCTGAAGAAATTGAAAAGGCTATTGCCGATCTCAGCAGTTATCTGGATGGTTTGCCTTCGGCCCGTTGGCTTTCTGCGGCCGCCTTGGTGGGCGACGAACTTAAGGGCCTTAACGATGAAATAGTGGCCTCGGCCGAGGCCGAGAGCGTCGAGAGTGAGCGCCCCCACCAGAAGCTGGAGCTTCCCTCCGACTTTAGAAAGAAGGCCGAGTATTATCGCCGAAAATTTGCCGAAAGTGGTATAGACTGTTTCTTAGAAGTGGCCGAGGCCCGCTATGCCCTGGCCCGCAAGGTGGCCGAGGCTAGTCAAAATGCGCCGGCGGGAGTCCATAAGCTTACTCAGGCGGTGGATAAGATTATTTTGCATCCCTTGTGGGGAATTCCCATATTCTTGGTTTGCATGCTTATCTTGTTCCGCTGCACCTTTGTCTTCTCCGATCCCTGGGTAGATTGGATGGACGTTATTAAGGGAGTTTTTATGGGCTGGACCGCCTCCATAGATATGCCAGATATGCTGCGTTCCTTTGTGATGAACGGCATTTTGGAGGGGGTGGGGACAGTGGTAGCTTTTACTCCTGTACTTTTTGTTCTGTATGCGGGTTTGAGCTTCTTGGAGGCCAGTGGCTTTTTAGCTCGCTCAGCTTTCCTGATTGATCGAGTAATGAAGGCCATGCATCTGCCTGGCAAAGCCTTTATTCCCATACTGGTGGGATTAGGCTGCAACGTTCCTGGCATTGCTGCCACTAGAACGTTGGGCTCTTTCAATGAGCGTCTGCGCGTTTCTATGGCCGTGCCTTTCGCACCCTGCAGTGCCCGTATGGCCGTTTTCGCCTTTTTTGCCGCATTATTTTTCCCACGTCATCCGGCTTACACGCTTTTCTTCATTTACGGCATTAGCCTGGTCGTAGGACTTTTTACCATTATGTTGATGGGTCGAGTGCTCCACTCCGACGAAACCGATTCGGTGATGGAGTTGCCCTCTTACCGTCTGCCCACCTTTAAGATCATTTGGAAACAGGCTGTGGCCCGCACAGTTAGCTTTCTGGAAAGTGCCGGCAGTGCCATCTTTATAGCGGTGCTCTGTGTGTGGGTTATCAACAGTTTTCCTTTGGGCGATGTTAATAACAGTTACTATGCCCGTTTGTCCCATTGGTTTGTAGGTTTTACCCAGACCTTCGGCATTACCGATTGGCACCTTGCTGGCGCACTGATTCCCGGATTTGTGGCCAAAGAGGTGGTGGTGGGCTCCTTGGCAGTGAGCTATTTTGGTTCTGGTGGCGGAGTAGAAGCTATTACATTAGGCACTGGTCTGGAGCAGATTTTTGTCGGCTTCTTCGAGGCTATTTGGGGAACTATTAAGGCTTTTATCCAATTATTTGGCATGGCCGGATTTTTTGAAGCCCAGGAAGCCCCCAGCAATCTGGGAGCCGTACTTCTTGCAGCAGCCTCACCACGAGCAATTCTGGCTTACATGGTTTATGTACTTCTGTACATGCCATGTGTAGGCACCATTTCGGCCCTGAGGATTGAGTTCGGCTGGAAATGGACCTTCATCTCCATTGCTTACTCGCTTTTGGTCGCTTGGATATTGGCCGTAATTGTTTATTATCTGCCGTTGGGCAATTGGCTGGCTTAAACAGTTTCCATTAGTAGCGCGACATTTAACAATTATCAATTAACAATTAGGAATTAACAATTAGAAGTTAGAAATTACAATACAGAGTGGACTGCTAATTTTGCCGCTAATCGTTCATTGTTCATTGCTCATTATTCATTGTTAATGAAAATGATATATTTTCTTTGGCGTCGACGGAGTGAGTTAACATTGCTTGTGGATTTTATTGCCAAAGGTTGAGGAGGCGCAATGCTCAGGCGTTTTTTGAGCCTGATGGGCGAAGTTGGCTCTTTGGACGAGCTAGCCCAGAGGTTGGACACCACTCCCGAAAGCGTTGTAAACATGTTGCACGTCTTGGAACGGGGCGGATACGTGTCTAAGGGGGATTCCGATAACGTAACGGGCTTTTGCAATCCGAAGGCCTGTTCTCTTTGCCCTTATCACAACCGTTGTCGCCAAAAGTCGACTTTAAATATATGGCGGCTCACTCCCAAGGGTATGATCGCCAAAGATAAGGACGACCGAGACAGCGCTGGCGAAAGTGAGGAAGAGCTCAAATAAGATGGCCCGCACCTTGTTCTCAGGCGCGGGCCGTTTGGGTAATGTAAGGGCCAAGCTGGATTATCACATGTCTCCCACCACCTGTTCGACAGCTTTCGTTAGATGGGGAGCTCCTAGCGGCTTCAGTTTGAAACTGCTAGATTGCAGCTTACTTGTTGGCTATTCGTTCCAGGTCTAGAGTGACCAGAGGATGATTGGGATCTATCTTTTGGCAACTCTGGAAATGAGCGCGAGCCGATTCTAAGTCCCTAGGATTCTTATTTAAATCGTAACGACGTTCGTAGCAGCAACCCAAGTAATGTTCAAGATTAGCATCTGGCTGCTTAACACACTGGGAAGCGGCCGTGAAGTTTAAGAGCGCTTCCTCAACATCGCCATTGCGGTAAGCTACAAAACCGCGCCCTATCATAGCTTGGGCCGACTTGCTGTCGAGTTCCAAGGCTCGATTGTACAGATCCTTGGCTTCGCTTACACTGCCATCTTGCAGGGCTTTGTTAGCGTCGTTGGCTAAAGCCATGGCCTTGCTGGCATCGGAGGTGGCGATAGGTATCTGGCCCGCGCTGGCCACAGGCAGTGCCGAGCCGGGATCGCCAGACTGAGGAATAAAGGTAGCCTTGGCCAGCGCCGCTTCCAACTTGGACAGCACTTTTTTGGCGTCGTTGTGCTTGGGGTCCAGCTTAAGGCAATCCTTCAAGTGGTTGTGAGCCATCTCAATTTCATCGCGCTGCAACTCGAGAAGAGACATGCGGTAATAACATTCGGCACGTCTGTAGTTCTTCTTAGCTAGCTCTTCGTAGGCCTTGTAGCAGTGAACATTGTCGCCGCCGTCCTGCAGCAGGGAAGCCCTGTAAAAAATCGCATCGTTGTTGTCCGGCTCGGTTATGCAGACGTTGTTTATAACATCCATGGCCATGGAGTAATTGCCGATTTTACGGAACAATTGAGCCATCTGCATGCGATAGGTTGTTTTGTGGTTGACGATGCGCCCGGCTAGGTCTCCTACGTAGGCAAAGCGCACGGCATCCTCGATTTGGCCGTTGTCTATGCTCCACTTTAGGCGCGCCTCAATGCGTTCGAAGAAACTTTTATCGAGCAGTTTAGTATCTTTTTTAAGTATATCTGGCCAATACTCAACACTAGTGGCAAATACGCGGCGCAACATCAAAACCTGTGAGGATTCATCGGCCGCTTGAACGGAGAGTGGAGCCGCCCACAAAGCGCCCCCTAACAAGGCAGATATCGCTAATTTTTCTATAAAACGCTTGTTCATAAAAATATCCCTTAACGTTTTCGACAGGCAAGGCTTACAGCCAGCCAGAGCATGCCTTCAGTTTTCAACCTTTAAATTCTCACGTTGAAAGAGAATTATCCTGCCTGGCGGATAGTCAATGAGTTTGCTCCTGGCAACCTAGGCAAAGATTAGTCCACAATCCTAGTGCGTGGGCTGCACGTTCGGCATCGGGGAAGACTGGAATGGCGTGATCCTCCAAATACCGGCGGAAGGGTTCGTAACGGTAACTGCCGTTTACAGCCACAGCCACCGGCTGCGAATAATTCTCGTTGAGCTGAACTATGGTGGGTCCCAAAAGCTCCGGCTTGGCCTCGAAGGGCGGGAAAACACCTTCCATGCCGTTGCCGTAAGGCATGATTGCTAAAAGAGCAGAATGGTAAAGTCCGGAATCCAGAGCTGCCCTTATGGCTGGACCGTAGGCAGAATCGTGGGTCACTGGCCCTACATCGGCCGGATTGTTGGTGCTGTCTAAAATGGTTCCTAAGTAGGGGCGTAACACCTCAGTTACAGCAAGCGGCGGCTTAGGCAACTCCAAGCCACGGCGGGCTAATTCGTCGGAGGTAAGTACTCCCTCGTAGCCAGCGCCATTCATAACAAAAACGTTACGGCCCTGGGGGCGCTTCTTATCGTAGAGCGAGGCTAGCTTGACGACATCGCGGAACTCGGTTTCCGATTCCACTATCAGGGCACCAGCTTGGGTGATGATATCCCTGAAAATATCGTTGGAGCCGCTCATGGAAGCCGTGTGCGACTGGGCGGCAGCCGCACCGCGCTTGGTCTGGCCACCCTTTTGAATGACAACCAGCTTGCCCTGTTTACGACAAGCCTCCACAGCCTGAGCCAAACGCCGACCGGCCAAAGGCTGCAAACCTTCCAAGTAGGCGGCCGCTACGCGCGTGCCCGGATCTTGAGCCGCCAAGGCTAGGCCGTCGGCCACATCGGTTTGATAAGCATTGCCCACCATAATGGACCAGCGGAAACCCAGTCCGGGCAGGCAGTCCAAGAATGAAGAGAAGCGGGCGCCGCTCTGCAGAATAAGGGCGGTGTTGTTCTGGCTGGGATCGGGGAAGCTGCTCATGGTAACTCGCCCCTCGGGAAGGAAATCGATCTTAACATCACCCGCACTGCCAGTTTGGGAGTAAAGCGCCATAGTGTTGGGGCCTAAAACAGGGATATCACCCAGAGAAGCTGTGGCCTCACGCAGCTCACGACCAGCTTCCTTACCGCCGCTGGTTTCGTCGAATCCGGAGGCCAAAATCAGAACCGTTCCTAGGCTGCTGCCAAATCTTTTGTGGGCCTCGCGTAAGGTGGAAGTGGTGAAGCGAGCCGATAGGGCCATAACCAGCACGTCGGGGGCAAAGGGCAGATCACTTACCGATTTGTATACGGTCTGCCCGTCTATATCGCCGCCTTTGGGATTGATCGCCCAAGTTTGGCCAGGGAAACTTTTGCGCAGCCGCTCGTAAACTACTCGTCCCAGGTTTGTTAGATCGGAGGTGGAGCAACCGGCCACAGCCACCGCCTTGGCACTGTGCAGGGATTGGGCCAGCCTCTCTAAATTGGGGCGAGTAATTAGGGGAGCAGTTTTTTCGATCTTCTTGACATTAAAGAGCAGATCCAAAACCAGCGGTTCCTGGCCACAGGTGAAGGCTAGGGGATTGATTTCAAAATCTACAATCTGCAGATCCGGGCGCAGACGGTGAAATTCCTCAACAACTTCTCCCAAATCGGCCAGAATTAGACTTAATTTCTCAAGATTGGCCTGCGCAGGTAAGCCGCGGAAGCTCTTAAACCAAAGCTTAGCTAGAGGCAGGCTTTCAAGCAGGTTAGCTATCTGTTGGGGAGGGGTGCTAGGCAGCCAGCGCTTGACACTGCGGCGCAATTCGGTCAGGCGTCCGCCTTCGCCAAAGACCATGACCGGGCCGAAGGCAGGGTCGTTCAACATAGAAAGCAGGGTCTCGCCGCCTTCAGGAATGCATATCTTCTCTTCCAGGGTTACTTCTCGAACTTGTGGCCCAACCTGGGGAGTGGCCTCCGCTACCAATTGGGATGGCCCATCTGAATCGGCGGCTTGGGCATGTTTGGTAGCTTCTTGGGCCAAGTTCCGTTCCACATTTTCTACAAATTTATCGAGAATCTCTTGGGTCAGTTGCTCACAAACCAGTACCGCCCCGCATTCGGTCTTGTGGGGAATAAAAGGATCGCTTACCTTTAATACCACCGGTCCCTCAGGAAGTTTAACCTGGCCCTTTTGGGCGTGGGGATAGTAAAAAGAGCGGCCAGGGAAGCGCAGACCCAGCTCGGCTAGAGCTTTTTTGGCACCTTCCAATGTAGGATCTTGAACTAACAGCTGGACTGCTTGGGCGGCACGAGACATTGCTTTACAGGCTCCTTTTGATTGATGAATTTTTTTTGAGGTTGGGAAACGCCCGGGCAAGGTTTAGAGCAGTCCGACCCCCGGGCCCAGTCTAGGACGGGAAGAGAACCCGGTTAAGTTGCAGGTTGTGGATTGGTTGGGCTTGGAACATTATCGAGTTCTTCGAAGCGGCCCACGGAGCGGTTTTTGCGTACATTATCCCAGGAGAAGCAGCGACCGTTCATGGCAATATAAACGCCATGGGGTAAAGACTGCACAAAAGCCATAGCGCTACCCAGGTTGAACAGTCCATCGGAACTTCCGAAAGCGTAAGGGATCATGGCGCCGGTCATAACTATAGTTTTATCCTTAATGCGCTCACCCAGATACCTAGCTGTGACTTCCATGGTGTCGGTGCCGTGGGTGATGATGATGCGGTCGTGTCTACTCTTGACACAGGCGCTCAAAATGAGTTCCCGGTCGGTATCATCCATTTCCAAACTATCGATCATCATCAGGGTGCGGATGGACACTTTAGCCAAGTTTCGCCCCAAATGGAGCATTTCCGGCATGTGACTGTCACGGAAATAAAGCCGGCCATGCAGCTCATCATACTCTTTATCAAATGTTCCCCCGGTCACAAAAATGCGGATCTCATCCATTGAATATCTTCTGCCTTCCGATTCCGTTTGATA